>DATKBU010000346.1:0-2039 GCA_035513815.1 Egibacteraceae bacterium | reverse complement strand
ATCCTGCTGGGCGTGGCGCTGCGCCTGCTGAACCTGAAGGCGGTGCGCGTGGCGAACTTCCTTCCGGCCCTGCTCCTCGCGCCGGCCTTCATCCGGGTGGCTGCGCTGGTCCGCGACCTCCTCGGCTGAGCACGTCCGCGCACGGCCGTCGTTCCCGCGAACGGGCTCGATGACGGCGCGACGGCCGTGCCGCCCCCCGACCGGTCCAGCATCCGGCGATCTGGATCGGGCGGGATCTACCGTCAGGCGAGGCGGAACGCCGCCCGGACTTCGCCGGAGGGATCGTCGCGCGGGTCGAGGATCGGTGGCGAGGCGTACTCCTCGAGGCGCGGGGGAAGCGGGTCCGCCACCAGGCCCAGCTGCCTCAGCACGGCGATCGAGACGACGTCGCCGGCGCGGCGCGCCAGGTTGCCGTCCTCAATGGTGGCCGCGATCCCCATCGGTCCATCTCCGAAGGGCGCATCCCCGGCCAGCGCTCCGGGCGGCAGGCCAATGGCAAGAACACCCTCCGCGCCGCCCTTGCTGACGACCCGCTTCGGATACGTGCGCATCAGCGCCGTGTCGATCCGGCGACGCTCCCCCGCCACGAGCTCCGGGTGAGCCATCATTGCATCGCGGATGCGCGTCAGCGCCGACCGGAGCGGCGGATCAGCGACCGCGGAGGGATCGGCGAGGCGGGCGAAGGCGACGGCCAGGCCGCGCAGCGGCATCCCGAAGGTGACGACCCCGCAGCCGTCGACGGCAGTGGCGATCTCCTCGATCGGTACGTCCGAGACCGCCGAGATCGTCTCCAGGGCCAGTCGCTGGACCGGATGATCGCCGTGCCAATAGGTCTCGATCGGCCAGCCCGAGGCCTTGGCGAACAGCACCATGCCGGCATGCTTGCCCGAGCAGTTGCCGCGGAGGGCGTTCGGCTTCTCGCCATCACGCAGCAGCCGGTGCGCCGTCTCGGTGTCGTACGGGGCGTGCACCAGGTTCTGGAGCACAGCGCTCGTCAGCCCGGCGCGACGCAGGATCTCCTGCACCAGCCGCACGTGGCGGTCCTCGCCCGAGTGGCTGGCCGCCATGATCGCCAGCGCCTCGGTGCCGAGGCCCAGCTCATCGAACCGGCCCGATGCGACGAATGGCGCGAGCTGGAACGGCTTGGCGGCCGAGCGCAGGTAGATGAACTGCGCCGCATCCCCGACCGATGCGACGGCCGCGCCATCGGCCGCGGCCACCACGATGCTGCCGCGGTGGGCGGACTCGACATGCTCGCCACGCGTGACCTCCACCAGCACCGGCGGAGCCGATGCGGTCGACCGACGCGGGCGCGTCACCCGGGACTCGGGGGGCGGCCGCTACTGGCCGCTGCCGCCGCCCTGCCCGGCCGGCTGTCCCTCGCGCTGCTCGGTCGCCGGCTTGTCGCCACCCTGCGAGTCGCCCTTGCTGAAGATGCTTCCGCCAGAGCCGCCCTGGCGTCCCACCGCGGGCTGGCTTCCGGCCGGGCCGGTGGCCGTCTGCTCCGTCGGTCGGGCGCCGGGCTCGCGGGTCATGGTGACGCCGCCCTCCCAGTGCGCGCCTTCCTTGACGACCAGGACCTGCGTCTTGATGTTGCCCTTCACGCGACCCGTGGAGCCGATCTCGAACCGGCCACCGCAGTCGACGTCCCCCTCGTAGTCGCCGTTGACGATCACGTTGTGGGCCTTGATCGCGCTGCGGACGCGGGCCTGTGGGCTGATGATCAGCGTTCCCTGGCACTCGATCTCGCCCTGCGCCTCGCCCTCGATCCGAAGGTCGCGGTCGCTGACGTACTTGCCGTTGAAGCGGGCGTGCGGGTCGATGACCGACTCGTTGCCACGATCGCTGGTGCGGGGGAACTCGCTGGGTGACTGTGCCACGTCGACCTCACTCGTCAGGCTATCCGGATACAGGTTCCCGACCACGTCCTCGCGCGAGAGGCTGTCCGGCTTGGTTTCACGCTTTGATCCGAAGACCATGCTCTTCCTAACCTCCTCAGTACGGATCCGGCGACGGGCTGGGCACGGTCCGTGCGCGTT
>DATKBU010000345.1:0-4487 GCA_035513815.1 Egibacteraceae bacterium | reverse complement strand
CGTCCAGTCTCCTCGATGGCGATCAGCGCGTCACGGGCGCGCTCGGCATCCGAATCCAGGATCCGGCGCCCCGCGCCCGCCTGAACCACCATGACGTTGATGGAATGCCCGACCAGGTCGTGGATCTCCCGCGCGATCCGTGACCGCTCCGCGGCGGCCGATTGCCGCGCCTGCTCCTGCTGCTCGGCCTCGGCGGCCTCGCGAGACCGAGCCACGCCGAAGCCGGCGGCCCACGCCAGGAACCAGATCGCGGCCACCACCACGGGCAGCGGCGGGAACCCGAAGTCCGTGACGCTGAAGTAGGCGGCGATGCCGCAGAAGCCGATCAGTAGGCCGGCCACGGCCCGTCGGCGGGTCGCGAACGCGCCCACCGAGTACAGGTGCGCGAGGTTGGCGTACGGATACAGCGTGCCGATGAAGAACAGCAGCGCCTGCGCGGCGAGCGCGGCAGTGCCCACCATGTAGGACGACACCGGCCAACGTCGGCGAAACGCCAGGGCGACCGCCATGACCACTGCCATCGCGACCCCGCCCGACCGCGGCCCGCGCGCGCCGAAATCGAACGTCAGCTCCACGAGCATGATCGCCAGGAATCCCGCGGCGATGCCCGCGTCGCCCAGGGATGGCAGCCTGGCAGCCAACCGTCGCATGGGATGAACCTTACGCCCGAGCGAAGATTCGCTCCGAGAGCGCGTCGACCCAGGACCGGACCGCCTTCACGGCGACCCAGATGAGGCAGACGACCGCAACCGCGGCGAGTGCCGCCAAGGCTGCCGGAAGGTCCCAGACCGCGCGGCCGCCGTAGGCCTGCGCCGCGACGACGGCGAACACCGCCGCGTAGGAAGCGCACGCCGCGCGCATCAGCCGCCGCCTCGTCACCTCGCCGATGGTCCCCAGACTCAGCGCCACCGCGAGCACGCCCAGCACCTGAATGCCGTGAAGGCCCGCCGCATGCGCCAGCTTGGCGCTGCCGGCCGGGCCGAACACAACCGCGGCGGGCACCTGCCCGGTTGCCTCGACGACCGCGTTCCCGCGCCCGATCATGTCCGCCCC
The DNA here is from genome assembly GCA_035513815.1 of Egibacteraceae bacterium. Taxonomy (GTDB): domain Bacteria; phylum Actinomycetota; class Nitriliruptoria; order Euzebyales; family Egibacteraceae; genus DATKBU01. The sequence continues at coordinate 3,434 of DATKBU010000345.1, read as the reverse complement.
CACAGCGCTGGCCGCCATCACCAGCATCAGGCCGGTGACCGACGCCCACCACACCACGGGGCTGCGCCGCAGCCCGAACAGCGCCCACACCAGCGCCCCAGCAGTGCCCAGGCCGATCGCCGCGACCGAGGCGCCCATCATCTGGAACACTGCGGCGTCAAACGGCGTCGCCTCGTTGAAGTGCGACGCCACGCCGCGCCAGCGCTGCGTCGTGACGAGCCCCACCTCGACGAGCGAGCCTATGCCGACCATGGCCGCGACCGCCCAGCCCAGCCCTCGTCGAGGCCGCAGCTGGCCGAGCACCCAGCCCACCGACCATGCCGTCACGCCGAACGACAGTCCGAACAGGATCGGCTTGCGCCACGACACGGCGCCGTGCCACTGGCCACCGTCGGCCGCGAGCATGCCGAGATGCAGGATCCCCGACGCGACCAGGACCGCGCCGGACCAGTAGAGGAACCGCTGGTCGGACGATCGCGGTCGCACCTGCTCCCAGAACTGGCTACCCATGGCTGACAGCACTGCGAACCTCCCGCGTGACGTTGGCCGAAACGTAGGCGCCCCGCGACGCGGCGTCGTCCCCCCCAGGGGGTAAGTCGGCGTACCCCCGACGCCTCGATGGTGCAGTACCGCCGGACTACCGGCGGAAGCGCACCCTCGACGCGGTAGCGCGGAAGCGCACCCTCGACGCGGTCCGCGCGGAAGCGCACGCTCGACGCCGTAGCGCGGAAGCGCACCCTCGACGCGATCCAGCTACAGATACGCGCCGCTGGGGATGTACGGGGCCATCGGCCCGAGCTCGCCACGCACGAAAAGCGGACCTTCCATCTCGATGCGCAGCCCGGCCGCCAGCGCGACCTCGATCGCCCAGCCTTGGTCTCCGCTGAGGTAGGGGAGCTTCCAGTCGGCCTCGGAGTCCTCGGCCAGCATCGCCCACAGCAGGCGCTGCGCCGCCTCCGCATCGGTCGCAGCGAGCAGCGCGGCGCGCGCGTCGCCGAAGAACGCGTAGCCGCGCCTGGCGCCGTCGTCGACCACCAGCATGCGGAACGTCGGCTCGGCCAGCAGCACCTCCAGGTCGACCCCGTGCGAGGCCCCTCGGATCGCGCGGTCGACGTCGGCCGCCAGCTCCAGATCCGCCGCGCCGCCCTCGCGGACTCCGCGGGGGGCCTGCAGCGTCCCGCGGCGCGGCGCGCCCGCCGCCTGGACGCACGGGACCAAGGTGAAACCAGCCAGCCCATAGCCGCGGATGGCGGGCGGATCCGCGGAGGACACGATGATCCCGCCGCGGCAGCCTCGCCCGTAGTCGACCGCGCGCTCCAGCAGCGCCCTGCCCAGCCCTCGCCCCTGCCAGTCGGGATGGACTACCAGCAGCGACAGCCCCCAGATGCCCTCGCGGCGCAGCCCTATCGACGCGCCGACCGGCTCGCCTCCAGCGTCCGCGATCCAGCCGCCATCGGGATCGGTGCCGATCACGTGGCGGAATCGGCGCACGGAGCGCGCAGTCGCCTCAGGGGTCGGCGCGGTCCATGGCTCATGAATCCGCTCGGCGAGATCGGCGAAGGCCGCAGTAGACAGCGCATCGACGGCCTCAGCGTCCGCTTCGGCTATCGGGCGCAGCGCCACGTTGTCCACGCGCGATCAGCCTCCTCGACGACGATGACCCGGACGCTGAAGGATGACATGGACGCGACCAGACGCCAGCGCACAGTCGCCGCAGATTCGGGCAACGTGCAACACAGGTCGCCTGCACGCACGGTAGTCCGGTGATCTCCACAATCTTGGGGAGCACGACGCGCGACATCCCTGGCATAGTGTCGTTGGCAGCGCCCCTGACGCGGCGCGCTGCCTTCACGCCCGATAGCCTGTGTGCGGGCGCGGCCCTGTGGGGGCAGGCCCGGGGGGGATCGCCGTTGCGCCAGCTTGCCGCCGTATCCGCTGTCTCTATCCGCTCCTGCGCGAGACCCGCTCGCCGGCGAGCCCCCGCCGCAGCAGTCGCCGGCATGGTCGCGCTGGTGCTCGCCGGGGGTGCGCCGGAAGCGCGCGCCGAGCACGGGGGCGAGCCGACGTCTGCGATGTCCCAGGCGGAGCGCCGGATCGCCTACGAGCTCCGGGCCCACATCAATGCGGAGCGCGCCGCTCGGGACCTGCCGCCGCTGGCCGCCTACTTCGACGGGTCCCGGGCCGCGGCTCACGCGGGCGAAGTGGCGTCCAGCGGCAACGCCAGCGCGGTGGACATCTCCGCCGATGTCGCGTGGTACGGCGACCGCGGGATGGTCGGCCTCGACGTCGTCAACCGCTTCAACGGCGGGCATGACACCAGCGGCGCGATCGTGCGGCATCTCATGACCGACGGTCAGCGAGCGCGGCTGCTCACTCGCCGGGCGGATGTGCTCGCGGTCGGCGTCGGCTGCCTGAGCGGGCAGCACGCGGTGACGCTGCATTTCATCGCTTCCTCCGCAGAGGTCCGCGGCCGCGCGCAGGGTGACGTGGCGAACGCGGTCAATCCGCGTGTGACCGCGGCGTCAGCCGGAACAAGCTGCGCGCAGACTGCGGCGCACCCCAGTCCGCCCACCGGCGTTGACCCTCGCGTGCCAGGACCAGCGCTGCCCAACGAGCGGATCGCCGGGCCGACCCGAATCCAGACGGCTGTTGCGATCTCGCAGCGCGCCTTCCCCGATCCGGCGGCGGTCGATACGGTGATCGTCGCCACCGCCGCGAACTTCCCCGACGCGCTGGCCACCGGCCCGGCGGCGGTCCGCCTGGGCGGGCCCATTCTGCTGACCTGGCCCGACAGCCTGCCCGATGATGTGGCGGGCGAGATCCAGCGCCTCAATCCAGGGCGGATCGCCGTGGTGGGCGGACCAGCCGCGGTCGGGCCTGACGTGTTCGACGCGCTCGCCGAGCTGGCGCCACTTCTGGAGCGCTGGCACGGGGGGAACCGGATCGCGACGGCCGCCGCGATCTCGACTGAGGTCTGGCCGGATGGGGCCTCGACCGTGTATCTGGCGCCCGCGGAGGCTCATGCCCCGGCGCTGGCCGCCGCGGTCCCTGCCGCCTATGAGGGGCTGCCGCTGCTGCTGACGTGGGGCGATGGCCTGGACCCGGCGGCCGCTGCGGAGCTGACGCGCTTGGAGCCGCCCAGCGTCGTCTTGGTCGGAGGCCTGTCCTGGCTCAGCGCAAGCGTGGCAGATGCCGTCGCCGCCCTGCTCCCGAGCGCGGAGATCCAGCGGCTGGACGCCGACAATGTCTACGCGCTGTCCGCCCTGGCTGCGGCGCAGGCGCCAGCGCCAGGCGAGGGCCTGTTCCTGGCCACGGCAGAGCGCTATCCCGACGCGCTGGCCGCCGCCCCGGCGGTGGTCGCCGAGGGCGGCCGGCTTCTGCTCGCGCCTGGCGCGGGCGAAGTTCATGAGGCGATCCTCGCGGCGGCTGCGTCG
>DATKBU010000344.1:0-9234 GCA_035513815.1 Egibacteraceae bacterium | reverse complement strand
ACCTACGACTCCGAGCTGCGCCCGGAGCTGATGCGGCGAGCCATCGCCGAGATCCAGAACTTCGGCGTCGAGGTCGACGTGTGGAAGATCGAGGGCGTGGACGAGCGCGCCGACTGCGAGGCCATCGCGGCGCAGTGCCGCTCCGGCGGGCGCGACGGCGTGGTGTGCGTGGTGCTCGGCAGGGGCGCCGACGACGCCAAGGTGGACCACTGGCTCACGCAGGCGGCGCCGGTCTCCGGCTTCGTCGGCTTCGCCATCGGCCGCAGCATCTGGTGGGACCCGCTGAAGGCGCACCTCGATGGCGAGGTGGAGCGCGACAAGGCCGCCGCGCAGATCGCCGACAACTACCTGCGCTTCATCAAGGTCTACGAAGCGGCGCTGTAGCCGGCGCGGGTGAGCGCCGCGCCGCGGCTCAGCGCGGCTCGTCGATCGCCGCCACCACGGCCGGCGCCAAGGCATCCGCCCAGAACCCGTAGCCGAGCGGGGCAGGGTGGAACCCGTCGGCGCTCATCGACGACGGGTCGTCGAGAAAGCGCGGGCTGGCCTCGGCGGCGATGTTGACGAATCCGACGCCCATCTGGGCGGCGACGTCGCGCTGGACGCGCCGCAGCACGTCGGCGTACAGCCCGACCGCCAGCCGCAGCGGCTGCGGGAAAGCCGGGGTGGTCTTGAACTCCGGAATGCCGCCGAGCACGACCGGCGCGCCGATCTCGGCCGCGTCAGCGAGCAGCGCGCGCGTGCGCTTCCGCATCACCCACGGCGGGGCGGCGTGCGTCGCGTCATTGGAGCCGACCACGATCAGCAGCGCATCGGGCGGCGCGCCCGCCACCAGGGGCAGCTGTTCGGCCCGCACCGTGTGCGTGCGCGCCCCGGAGACGCCATAGCCGACGACGTGCACTGGACGATCCAATGCGGCGGCGACCCGTTGCGCAACGAGCACAGACAGCGACTCCGACACGGTGGGGGCGCCGACCCCGGCCACCGTCGAGTCGCCGAGCAGCACCAGCTCCAGCGGCGCCCGGGCGGTCCCGCCGGCGCCGGCGAGGATGTCAGCCTCGACGACATAGCCGGGATCGTCAGGCAGATAGTCGGCCGTGCGAACCAGCTGAATCTGCACCAGCAGCAGCGCAACGAGCGCGCCCAGCGCTCCGAGCGCGATCAGCGCGGCCATGCGCCCCCGCCGCTTGCTCGTTGCAATCCTCAACCGCCCGATGGCGCATCGGCCTGTTTGAGGAACCCACTGACCTGCGACATGAGCTCGGGCGCCGACAGGGCGCCGCGATGATCGCCGGGGACGGTCACCAGTCGCGCATCGCGAAACAGCTGCGCGAGCCGGGGCGCCCGAACGCGGTGAGGATCATCCGCGCCGACGGCGAGCAGGACCGGCACGGGAACGGCCCCGAGACGGGCGGCCGCCGGCCACGCGGCGCGCTCGGCCCAATCCGCCAGCGTCGGGAGGTGATGGCGGCGGTCCGCGCGGGCGCGTGACACGACCTCGGCGCTGTCGGGATTCCACAGCCTGGCCGACGGATCGCGCAGCGCCCCCGCGATCTCGGCGGCGTGGGCGATTCCCGCGCTGTCGTCGCAGCCGATGAGCACGAGCCGGCTCAGACGCTCGCCGGCGCGCAGGGCCAGGCTGCCGGCGGTCATGCACCCATCGGCGAACCCGGCCACCGACAGGCGCCCGACGCGGAGTCGGTCAAGGTCGGCCAGCAGCGCCGAGGAGGCCCACGAGACCGGCTCTGCGTCCGGTGGGATCAGCACGTCGGCGGACTCGGCGTGACCGGGAAGATCCGGTGCCAGCACCCACAGCCCTGCTCGCTCCAGCGCCCCCACGCAGCCGGTCTCCTGCCAGTCCACTCGGGCATCGCGAGCCCATGAATGGACCAGCACGACCGCCTGCCCACCCGGCGCACCCGCCTGCTGCCACGCGAGGATCGTCATGGCAGGGATGATGCCACGCCCGATGCGCGGACTCGGCCGGGAAAGGCGCGCCCTCCCACGCCGTCGCTATGCTGCGAGGCAGCCGATCTCCTTCCCCGCCTGGGCGCGGGGCGCTCAGGGGGCGCGTGAACCAGACCGCATCCGTCACCCCGCACGCGCTTGACGTCAGCGTGGTGCTCGCCGCCTACAACGAGGCGGGGCACATCCGCGCGGAGGTCGAGCGGATCACCGCTGCGCTGAAGGACTCGCCGTACACGTTCGAGATCATCGTGATCGACGACGGATCGACCGACGGCACCGGCGAGGCGGTGGCCGGCATGCCGTTCGTGCGCATGCTCAGGTTCCCGGCGAACCGCGGCACCGGCACGGCACGGCGAATCGGATCGCTGGAGGCCGTCGGACGCTGGATCGTGTGGACCGATGCGGACATGACCTACCCGAACGAGCGGATCCCAGAGCTGGTCGACGTGCTCGCCGAGGGCCGAGCCCATCAGGTGGTCGGCGCGCGGCTCACGGAGGAGGGGACGCTGAAGGCGCTGCGGGTGCCCGCCAAATGGGCCATCCGCCGGCTCGCCGAGTACCTCAGCCAGTCGAAGATCCCCGACCTGAACTCCGGGCTGCGCGCGTTCTCGAAGGATCACGCGCGCCCCTTCCTCGGCTTGCTGCCGCCGGGATTCTCGTGCGTGACGACGATCACGCTGGCGTTCCTGGCCGACGGCCTGCTGGTCGAGTACATCCCAATCGAGTACCGGGAGCGCGCAGGCCGCTCGCACTTCCATCCGATCAAGGACGCCTACCGCTACATCCTGCAGGTCGTGCGAATGGTCACGTTCTTCGAGCCGTTGCGCGTGTTCGGGCCGATCGCTCTGACGCTGCTGGCGGTCGGGACCGGCAAGCTTGTGTTCGACATGATCCGCCACCCCTTCGCGCTGGCGATCAACACCATCCTGTTGCTGCTCACTGGGCTGATCCTGTTCAGCCTCGGGCTCCTGGCCGACCTCATCGTGCGCCTGAACCGCCGCGAGTGACCGCCGGCCGTCGGCGTGTTCCACGCCCCGTCGGTCTCGGCTAGGATCGTGGAAACGTTAAGCCGTTGGTTTTCCGGGGGATCACATGCGCACGCGAAGGCTTGGAAAGACAGGATATGAGGTCAGCGAGGTCGGCTTCGGCGCCTGGGCGATCGGCGGCAGCTGGGGCGAGACCGACGACGACGCCAGCATGTCCGCGCTGCACGCGGCGGCGGATGCCGGCGTCAACTTCATCGACACCGCCGACGTGTACGGCGACGGGCACAGCGAGCGGCTGATCGCCAAGCTGCGAAGCGAGCGCGACGAGCGGCTCTACGTCGCCACGAAGCTCGGGCGCCGCGGTGCGCTGGACCCGTCGGTCTGGACGCTGGCGCAGTTCCGCTCGTGGGCGGATCGCAGCCGCGAGAACCTGGAGATGGAAACGCTGGATCTGATCCAGCTGCACTGCCTCCCCGGACAGATCTACCAGCTGCCGCAGGTCTGGGAGGCGCTCGACGCTCTGGTCGCTGAGCGCGTCATCGCGCACTACGGAGTCAGCGTCGAGACCGTCGATGAGGGCCTGGCGGCGACCCGCCAGCCCGGCATCGCCTCAGTCCAGATCATCTTCAACGCGTTCCGTCAGAAGCCGGCCGAGTCGTTCCTGGCGGCCGCGGCCGCCGCAGACGTCGGCGTGATCGCGCGTGTCCCGCTGGCCAGCGGCCTGCTGACCGGCAAGTTCACCGCGGACAGCACGTTCAGCCAGGACGATCACCGCAACTTCAACCGCCACGGCGAGTCCTTCGACATGGGCGAGACCTTCTCAGGCGTCGACTACGACACCGGCCTGGAGGCCGTCGAGCGGCTTCGCCCGCTGGTTCCGGGCGGGGCGACGATGGCCCAGTTCGCGCTGCGCTGGATCCTGATGCACTCCGGGCTCACCACGGTCATCCCGGGCGCGAAGCGCGCCGATCAGGCCGAGGCCAACGCGGCCGCCGCCGACCTCGCCCCGCTGCCCGATGAGGTCATGCGCGAGGTGCGCGCGGTGTACGACGAGCTGATCGCCCCGCAGGTCCACCACCGCTGGTAGCGCGGGAGTCAGGCGGGCGGCGCGGCCCCTTCCTCCAAGACCGCGTCGGCGACCGCGTCGGGCACGCTGCGCTGCCCCCGGTGCTCGATGATCCAGGCATCGATCCGCAGCCACCACTCGTACAGCCACGCGGCGCGCTCCTCGGGGCCAGGGATGTCCGCCGCAAGCACGCGCCACACCTTCGCGCCGACCGCCGCGTCCATCGGCAGGCCGCGCCAGAGATCGACGATGGTGGACAGGTCCTCCAGACCGGTGTGGGCGACGAACAGCACGTCCGCGGTCGGGGCCGCGGCTATCGCCGCCAGCGCCCCGCCGGGACGCGGCGCCAGGACGTGGCGCATCTGGCGAGCCTGGTCGGCCTGGGCGTGCAGTCCCATCGACTCGAGCTTGCTGATGGAGCGGTGGCGGCGCTTGGAGGAGAAATTGCCGCCCTCGGGGAAGATCACCAAGGCGTCGCGGGACCCCAGTCCCCCAGCCAGACGGGCGATGGCGGCGGTGTCCTCGGGCCCTCCGCCTTTCGGCGCGACGAAATGACTGGGGACGCGATTGAGGATGGCGTCGAGGCACGGCGCCCACTGCAGCGCGGATTTCAGAACCACGCGCGGGCGGCGGTCCCGGGTGAGGAGCCCATGGACGAGCAGGAACGAGTCCCCCGCTCCGGCATGGCGGCTGAACACGAGGATGGGGACCCGCGGCTCGGTCGGAACCATGGCGTGGCGCCCATCAGGCCCGAGGTCGTCGATCTCGATCGTCACGTTGAAAGTCCGGCGTGCGACGCGGACGATGACCCCCGCGTACCACGCCATCAGCTTGTAATGCGCCGCTTGAAAGCGCTCAGAGCTGATGTTGCGCCCGAAGCCTGAGGCGATCCACAGCCCGAGCGCGCCGATGAGGCCGGCCGACTCCACGGCGAGGAAGACCAGCGAGAACCACAGCAGCCGCAGCGGGCGCCAGCGACCGGGAATCCACGGCGAGGCCGCCGCCGCGCCGACCGCCAGCAGCGGCAGCGTGGTCGCGGTGAAGAAGGCCAGCAGCAGGACAAGCGGTGCGATCGTCACCCGCCGAATCCAGCGAGGCGGCGGCATTTCTAGTCAGCTTCCCGACGGGCGAGGTACGCGGCCGACGCCTCGTGCGCTGACTCGATCCGCGCCTTGACCTGCGCGACGCTGCGATAGCGCAGTGAGCGCGGATCGGTGTAGCGCGGCGCCTCTACTGACCCGGTGGGCAGGACGTGCACCTCGATGGAGTCGGGGAGGCGACTCATCTCCTCGACGAAGCGATGCCGGCGCGCGATCTCGAACGCCACTAGGGCGACCTCCCACGGCTTGGTCGGGACTTCGAGCTCATGCTCTATGCGCCCCACCTGCAGCACGTAGATGACGCGCGCGCCGAGATCGACCGCGCGCCCGACAGGGATGCTATGCACCAGACCGCCGTCGAGGAAGTGCTCCCCGTCGATCTCGACCGGCGGGAGCAGGCCAGGCACCGCGGCGGAGGCGAGCACGGCGTCGATCAGCGGGCCCGAGGAGAACCAGCGGGCGCGCGCGCCTTCGATGCTCGCGGCCACGCATTGGAACGGCAACGCCAGGTCCTCGAACCGCCGCGCCGAGATCGTCTCCTCCAACATCGCCCGCAGCGGCTCGGCTCGGTGCAGATGCGTGCGGGTCCGAGCAAACGTGGTCACGCGCTCCAGCAGGGAGCCGCCGAACGGGTTGTCGGCCTCCATCCCGCCCCACAGCGCGATCAGACGCTCGACGGCGGTCTCCGGCTCGGCCGCCAGAACGGCCCCGTTGAGCGCGCCCACCGAGGTTCCCAGCACGACGTCGGGGGCGATCCCAGCCTCGCCGAGGGCGCGCAGCATCCCGACCTCGGCGGCGCCCAGCACCCCGCCCCCGCCGAGCACGAACGCGACGCGGGATCGCGCCTGCGGCGCAGACTCGGTCATGTCGACGGTGTACCACGCCGGCCTTCCGCTCGTCGGCCCACGGCGCCGGTCCGCGCTCGGGTGCGCCGCGGCGCCGCGGCAAGGCCGACGACTCCCCAGATCAGATCGGCCAGGGTGAGCAGGAGGCGCGAGACGGCGGCGATGGCCAGCGCCGCGCCGGCGGTCGCTCCGGAAGGGGCGAGCAGCGCGACCAGGACGGCCTCGCGGACGCCGATGCCAGCGGGCGCCGGCACGACAACGAACCCCGCCGACCACGCCGCCGCGAACACCCCCGTGCTGTGGAGCAGTGACACTCGCTGGCCGGCGCCGCCGAGCAGCCAGTGCAGATGCAGCCCCCAGGCGGCCCACATGACCAGCGCCCAGGAGACCGCGGCGAGCAGATGACCCGAGCCAGGCATCGCGTCGAGCGGCGCCCGGCGCAGCAGGCGAAGCACCCACGACAGGACGCGGCGCAGCACCCCCGGGAGGAGGGTCAGCGCGACCGGCAGCGCGACCAGCGCGGCCGCGCCCGGCAGCCCGCCCGAGGCGGCCAGCGCGACCGCGCCCACTCCGACCCCCGTCGCGAGATGAACCCACATGAACAACGCGAACGCCGCCGCCGATGCGCGCGGCGGCACGGCGAAGTCCCGGGCGAGGTCGACCTGCGCGACCACGGGCCACACGCTTCCCGGCAGGAACTTGCCGAGCTGGCCGACGAAGAACACGCGCGCCGCAGCGCGCAGCGGCAGCCCCGAGCCCAGGCCTGCCAGGACTGTCCGCCACAGCGCGAAGCTCGCCGCGACCCCGGCCAGGCATGCCGCGCCCGCGCCAGCCACCACTCCCGGCGAGAGCTGCCCCAGCGTGTCGCCGACCTGGTCCCTGCGGGCGGCCAGCGCGACCGCGCCCCCGACCAGCGCGAGGGCCAGCCACGCGAAGCGCGCCGCGCGCCGCCACGCCGGAACGGCAGGGCCCGAAGGGGCGGCGCCGCCGGAGCCGGACGCCAGCTCGCCTGTCGAGACCGGCTCGCTGGGGTCGGAAGTCGCCATAGCTGGAGCGGATGCTAGTGCAGCGTCACCGACCTCGACATGCAGGTCCCTAGACTCGCGGCGCGATGACCCGAACCGAGCCGGCTGCGGCGACCGCCCCGCCTGACCGGGCGGCGCAGTCCCCGCTGCGGCCGCGGGTGTGGGCGGCGCTGGCCGCCGCAGCCGTCATCACGGCGGTCTCCATCATGCAGCTGAGGGCGCTGGCGCCCGGAGCGCTCAGCGGCGACTTGGGCATCCAGTACCACCTGGCCGCCGCGACGGCGCGGGGCTCGGTCCCGCTGCTGGACTTCCATCACACCTGGAACGTGGCCAGCTGGTACTTCAGCGCCGCGCTGTACCGCGTGGCCGGCGGCGATGCGACGATCTGGGTGTGGCTGTGGGCAGGCGTCACGGGGCGGCTGCTCGCTGGCCTGGCGGCGATCGGGATCGCCTGGCGCCTGCGCTTGCGCGCGCCGTGGATCCTCGTCGTGGCCGGCTCATGGCTGGCTCTGAGCCACGTGCTGCACAGCAAGTACGCCGTCCCGATCCTCTGGCTGCTGGCCGTGCTGCCCGTCGGCGTCGGCGCGGGGGCGCGCCCGGCCATCGCGGTCCGCGCCGCCCTCGGCGCGATCACCTTCCTGGCCCATGTGGAGCTGGCGGTCCTCCTGGCGGCCGGCACCGCGCTGTTCGACCTGTTCGGGGCGCGCGACCTGGGACGTCGCGAGCGGCTGCTGCGAGCCTCCGCCGCGCCAGCCGGAATGCTGCTCGCCCTCGGCGGCCAGACCGCGATCTACGCCGCCCTCGGTCTAACGCCGTCGCGGCTGCTCTCGCAGATCCTGCTCGACCCCGGCGCGACCTTCGAGGCCTTCAACTTCGGCTATCCGCTGCTGCTGCCGGCGAACCTGCGCCCGCTGCTGTTCCCGGTCAGCGTGATCGTGCCGTTCGTCCCCCTGATCTGGCGCCGCCTCAGCGACCCGGCGCGCATGACCGCGTTTCTGCACCTGGCGCTGTCGCTGATCGCGATCCGCCGGGTCGACCCGGCCCACGTCGACGCCGCGACCACCCTGCTCGGCCTGCTCGCCGCGCTCGTCGCGCACGATCTGCTGACCGCCGGCCGCCCTGTCCAGCGGCGGCCGGACGCGCTGCCGTCGCGGATCGGCCTGGCGATTCTCGGCGGCGCATGGCTGGCCTTGGCGATCACCGCCGGATTCCGGATCCCGTCGCTGCTGGCAATCGTGGGACTGACGCTGCTCGCCCTCGGCGGCGTCGCCGTCGCGCGCCGCAGCGATGCGACGTGGGCCAGCGCCGGGGCGCTCGCGGCCGCGGCGGTGCTGCTTGTCGCCGGCGCGGCGAACCGGGTCGCCGAGCAGGCGCGCAGCGGTGACGACGACTCGGCCGCGCAGCAGATCGCCGCCGGAGTCGCCGGCCCGCTGCGCGAGTGCATTGGAGAGGACGAGCGCGTCTGGGTCGTGCCGGAGCCGCTCGGTCTGTATGACTCGCTGGGTGTCCGCAACCCCACGCCGTACTGGGTGTTCTGGTACGGGTTCGCGACCCAGCATGACGAGGTCAGGGACCTGATCGGGCAGGGCGAGATCCCCGCGATCCTGCAGGTGGGGGACTCCTGGCCGGCGTCGTTCGACGGGTTGGGCGACGACATCGAGGCGGCGTACTCGCCGTGCGCGACGGTGGAGCTCAGCGCGGTCGCCGGCTCGGCGACGGTCTGGATTCATCCCCGCGACTGAGCCGCGGTCGCAGCCCTGACCATGCCAGCACGCCCATCTCCGCGGCCGCCCAGATCGCAGCCGCGCCCGCGAGGACCCACGTCGCCACGACGACCGAGGGGGGCCATGGCGCCCAGGCGAGCAGCGCCCGCAGCCGCTCGGCAATCGGCACCGGGCCTTGAATTCCGTAGTAGTAGTGGGTGAGCACCGTGTACGCGGCGCTGCCGTGGAGAGCGGCGACTGCGGCAAGCATGAGCCCAGGCAGCGCGCTCGCCGCCCAGCCCAGCAGGCGGCCGGCCCCCAGTGCGAACGCCACAGCGACGCCCACGATCGCGGGAAGCAGGTACCGGCCCTGTGCCCCATACAGCTCTGCCGTCTCGCGGTAGTAGCTCCACGAGCCGTACGCCACCAGAATCAGCAGAAGCAGCAGCGGCGCAAGCAGCAGCCAGCAGTCGGCCCGCCTCCAGCGGTCGCGTGGCCCGCGGATCGCGATGGCGGCCAACAGTCCGCCGATCGTCGCCGCGGA
>DATKBU010000343.1:0-2480 GCA_035513815.1 Egibacteraceae bacterium | reverse complement strand
CATCGGGCGCGAAACTGAGCTACGCAGGTTGGTGGCCGCTGCCGAGGACCAATCGGTCGCGGGCATCAGCATCGTGGGCGACGCCGGAGTGGGCAAGACACGGCTGGCCGCCGAACTGGTTTCGATGCTCACGGCGCGCGACCGTCCGGTGGCATGGGTCGCGGCCACCGGCTCGGCCCGTGTGATTCCGTTTGGTGCCCTGGCGAGCGTGGTGAAGGTCCCATCGGGAGATGCGGACCAGCCCCAGCCACTCGTGCAGATGCTCGGCGAGCTGCGCGACCAGGGGACGGATGCCGGACCGCTCGTCCTGGCCGTGGATGATGCCCATCACCTCGACGACCACTCGGCATCCCTCATCCACCTGGCCGTCTCCGAGCGCGCCGTCGTGCTCGTGCTGACCGCGCGCTCGGGTGAGGAGCTCCCGGGCGCTCTGATGCAGCTCTGGAAGGACGGACTGATCGACCGGATCGAGGTCGGTCCGCTGGGACGGCGGGCCACGGGTGACCTGGCCGAGGCGGTCCTCGAGGGATCGGTCGAGAGCATGACCCTGAGCGATCTGTGGCGACGTTCAGCGGGGAATCCCCTCTTCCTGCGCGAGCTCATCCTGGGGGGAGTCGAGGCCGGCACGCTGGTGCAGCAGGACGGTACGTGGCGGTCCTCGGGGACGCCGGTGCCGTCGGCGCGCCTGGCGGAGCTGGTCCGCGAGCGACTCGGGCGGCTGAATCGTCCCGAGCAGCGGGTGGTCGAGGCACTGGCGGTCGGGGACCTTGTCGACATGCGGATGATCGAGCACCTGGCGATGGCCGGCGTCATGGAGAGTCTCGAGGAGCGCCGAATTGCCAGCGTGGAGCAGACCGGCAATCGCTCGTACGCGAGGCTGGCGCATCCCATCTACACCGAGGTCGTCCTCGCGGCGATGCCGCGCTCACGCGTGCGTCGCATCATGGGTGAGCTGGCCGACGCCCTGGCTGCGACCGGCGCGAGGCGCGCCGAGGACACGCTGCGCCTGGCTGTCTGGCTCCTCGACAGCAGGGGGAAGGCCGATGGTCGCCTGCTCCTCGAAGCGGCCGCTGACGCCCTCGCCAGCTTTGATGGCGAGCTCGCCGAGCGCTTCGCCCGTGCCGCGCTCAACGAGCGCCAGGGGGTCCGTGCCCTCCTGCTCCTCGGTCGGGCGCTCAGCGCGCAGCAGCAGGTCGAGGCGGCGAACGATGCCCTGGAGCGGGCTGCTGTGGAGGCCAGCCTGGACGGCGAAGTCGCGCCGGTCGCACTGGCCCGGGCGGAGTTGCTCTACTTTCGCGCCGGGCGTGTTGCGGATGCCACTCAGGTGCTGGTCGACGCGCTCGAGGTCGTAGAGGAATCCGACTGGCGAGACGAGCTCGAGGGGCTCCTCGTGCTCTTTCGCGCTGGAGCCGGCCAGCTGCGTCCCGTGGCGGAGGCGGGTCGTCGGATGGCGGCTCGCCCCGACGCGCGCCCCAGGGCCGTGGTTCACACCCTCCTGTACTCGACGATCGCGAATGTCATGCTCGGTCGCTTTGCCGATGCCGAGCAGCAGATCGACGTCGGTCTCCGCCTGGCTCCCGCCGTGCGGTCCGAGCTTCCGATGGGCGCGGAGATGCTGGCAATCAACCGCGTGGTGGCCAGTGCCTACGCCGGTGACCTCGAGCGGGCGCTGGCGTTGGGCGCCGATGGCCTGCGTGCCGCGCTCGACAGCGGGGCGTCGGAGGTCATGGCGATGTGGTCGATGAACCTCGGGGAGTGTCAGCTCCTCGCCGGCAGGGTGGAAGAGGCCCTCGGCTCGATGTTGAGCGCGCTGGCCGTGGCACGCGAGGCCGACCCATTCGGCGTGCGCGGCATTGACGCGTCGGTCGCCTCCATCGCTGCTGATTGGCTGGGACGACATGAGCTAGCCCGTTCGCTGAGGCGGGAGGTCATCGAGCATGACCTGGCGATCGACGTGCGGTCGCGCATCTGGCTCGACCGCGCCACCGTCTGGGGGCTCGTTCCCGACTCCGGCCCCAAAGAGGCTGCGGACCGCGCGGTCGAGGCGGGCCGTCGGGCGGTAGCCGACACGCACCTCATGTGGGCAGCATGGCTGTTCCACGATAGCGTCCGTCTCGGTGACCCGGCGGTCGCTGCGCCAAGGCTCGCGAAGCTCGCCGACCAGACTGGCGGGAGCATGGTGCCCGCGATGGCGCTGCACGCCTCAGCGCTCGCCGAGGGCGACCCGGTGAAGCTCGAGCGGGCCGCATCGGCGTTCGAGCGCATCGGGGCGATCCTGTTTGCCGCCGAAGCGGCGGCACATGCGCAGCAGTCCTACCTCCAGCGGGGTCGTCAACGCATGGCGCGAATCGCCGGTGCTCGCGCGTCGCTGCTCGCCGCGCGGTGTCCGGGCACCCGCACGCCGGCACTCGTTCATGCGGCGCCCGCAGTCCTGACGCCCCGCGAGCTTGATGTGGTGACCCTGGCGGCTGAAGGCGTGA
>DATKBU010000342.1:0-12672 GCA_035513815.1 Egibacteraceae bacterium | reverse complement strand
TCAACAGCATCCCCGTCAACACCGTCAGAAGGTGGGTCGCCGAGGCACGTCGGCGCGGCCATCTGGCACCCGGCAGGAGAGGAAGGGCTGGCTAAATGGCTCACATCCAGGATCGCGGAAAAGACCACGCCGCCCGGCGGTGGCAGGCCCGCTACCGTGACCCGGCGGGGCGGGAGCGGTCGAAGACGTTTCCTCGCAAGCTCGACGCTCAGCGCTGGCTCGACGAGAAGACCGCCGAAGTTGTCACCGGCAAATGGGTGCCGCCCGAGGCCCGCAAGGTCACCGTGGGCCAGTGGTGCGACCAGTGGCTCGACGGGTACGGCCGGCGCGCCTCGACGGTGCGGCAGGCCAAGGTGCATCTCGCCAAGATCCGGGCCGAGTTCGGGCCGCTGCCACTGCACGCCGTCCGCCCGAGCATGGTCCGGTCCTGGCTGTCCCGGCTCGCCGACGAGGGCTACGCAGCGTCGTACCTGCACGCCCTGCACGCACGGCTGTCACAGCTGATGACCGACGCGGCGCTGGACGGGCTGATCATGCAGAACCCGTGCTCGCGCCGGACCTCGCCGGGGATGGGCGCGCAGCGGCCCCACGTCGCGACGACCGATCAGATATTCGCCGTGTGCGACGCGGTGGGGGAGCGGCATCGGGTCGGCATCCTGCTGGGCGCGTTCGCCGGGCTGCGGGTTGCTGAGGCGTGCGGGCTGCGGGTCGCCGATGTGGCGTTCCTGGAGCGGGAGATCCGCCCGGCCGTGGAGTATCCGGCTGAGCCGTTGAAAACTGACATGAGCCGCACGGCCGTCCCGATCGCGGACGCGCTCGTGGAGGCGATCGCCGGGCAGGTCGAGCGCTGGCCGGCCGTCACGGTGCTGTCAGACGGCGGCGGCGGCCAGGTCGGCCCTTGGGTGCTGCAGCGGGAGGTCCGCGCCGCTCGGGCGAAGGTGGACGGGCTGCCGGAGGGGTTCCGGTTCCAGGATCTGCGCCATTACTTCGCTTCGCTGCTGATCGCCTCGGGCGCGGACGTGAAGGTGGTCCAGCATCGGCTGCGCCATTCGTCGGCGAAGACGACGCTGGACACCTACTCGCACCTGTGGCCGGACTCCGACGAGTCGACGCGGGCCGCGGTCGAGCGGGTCATGTCGCGGCGTCTGACGGAATCTGTGCGGAACGCGGAAGGGGTCTGACCGTGAACGTGCTGGTCAGACCGCCTCCACTGCCTACAGGTCGTAGTACAGGTGGAACTCGTACGGGTGGGGGCGCAGGCGGATCTGCGACACCTCGTGGTCCATCTTGTAGGAGATCCAGGTGTCGATCAGGTCCTCGGTGAACACCCCGCCCTCGAGGAGGAACTCGCTGTCGTCCTCAAGCGCGACCAGCGCCTCTTCGAGGCTGGCCGGCACGCTCGGCAGGTTGAGCAGCTCCTCGCGGGGCAGCTCGTAGATGTCCTTGTCCACCGGGTCGGGCGGCTCGATCTTGTTGCGCACCCCGTCGAGGCCAGCCATCAGCATGGCGCTGAAGGCCAGGTAGGGGTTACACGACGGGTCGGGCACGCGGAACTCGACGCGCTTGGCCTTCGGCGACTTCGACACCAGCGGGATGCGGCACGCGGCCGAGCGGTTGCGCTGGCTGTACACCAGGTTCACCGGCGCCTCGTAGCCGGGCACCAGCCGGCGGTAGGAGTTCGTCGTCGGGTTGGTGAACGCCAGCAGCGCCGGCGCGTGAGCCAGCAGCCCGCCGATGTACCAGCGAGCCAGATCCGACAGCTGGGCGTAGCCGTTCTCGTCGAAGAACAGCGGCTCGCCGTCGGCCCACAGCGACTGGTGAGTGTGCATCCCCGAGCCGTTGTCCTGGAAGATCGGCTTCGGCATGAACGTCGCCGTCTTGTTGTTGCGCCGCGCGACGCTCTTGACGATGTACTTGAATAGCATCAGCTTGTCGGCGGTGCGCAGCAGCGTGTCGAAGCGCATGTCGATCTCGGCCTGGCCGGCGGTGCCGACCTCGTGGTGCTGGACCTCGATCTCGACCCCGGCCTTCTCAAGCTCGATGGTCATCTCCGAGCGCAGGTCCTGATAGTGGTCCATCGGCGGGACGGGGAAGTAGCCCTCCTTGTGCCTCGGCTTGTAGCCGAGGTTCGGCCCCTCGTCCTTGCCGGAGTTCCACTGGCCCTCCGTCGAGTCAACGTAGTAATAGGACTCGTTGGCCCGCGTGTCGAAGCGCACGTCGTCGAGGATGAAGAACTCGGCCTCGGGCCCGAAGTAGGCGGTGTCGGCCACCCCCGTGCCCGCGAGGTAGCGCTCCGCCTTCTGGGCGATGTAGCGGGGATCCCGGCTGTAGGACTCGCCGGTGATCGGGTCCCGCACGAAGCAGTTCAGGTTCAGGGTGGGGTGCTGGCGGAACGTGTCCACCACCGCGGTGTCGGGGTCCGGGACCAGGATCATGTCGGATTCCTGAATCTCCTGGAACCCGCGGATCGATGAGCCGTCGAAGCCGAGACCGTCTTCGAAGACGTCGGCGGTCAGCTCGTGGGCCGGCACGGTGAAGTGCTGCATGAGGCCTGGGAGGTCGCAGAACCTCAGATCGACGAACTGGATTCCGTCATTTGAGATCTGCGACAGGACATCGTCTGGTGAGCCCAAGGGTTGCTCCTTTCAGATGGCCGCCGCGAGGTGCGACCGGGGGACGCCGCGAGCACTGTGGCACCAAGGGGTGTCACCGCGATTTCTCGATTGTTTCGGAGATGTTAACTGGCGTCGGAGGGCGCTTGGGACGCCTCGTCCGCCGTAGGTTCGGCTGCTGGCTTCAGGTGGTTGTCGCCGCGGACCCAGACCGTGCGCTGGGGGAACGGGATCTCGATGCCTTCAGCGTCGAAGGCCGACTTGAGTCGCCGGCGGATCTCGCGGTTGACCTTGAACTGCTTGGACGGGACCGTCTTGACCACCAGCCGGAGCGTCAGCTGGTCGGCGGCGAAATCCTCCAGGCCCCAGACCTCGGGCTCCTCAAGGACCGCCTCGCTCCACTCCGGATCCTGCCAGACCTCATCGGCGACGCGCTTGATGACTGAGGTCGCGTGCGCGAGATCGGTGTCGTACGCGACGCCGATGTCCAGCAGTGCACGCGCCCACTGCTGGCTCTTGTTGCCCACACGGCGGATCTCCCCGTTCGGCACGTACCAGACGGTGCCCTGGACGTCTCGCAGGCGAGTGGTGCGCAGGGTGACGCCTTCGATGACGCCGTTGGCCTCTCCGACGTCCACGATGTCGCCGATCCCGTACTGGTCCTCTAGGAGGATGAAGATCCCGGCGAGGAAGTCGCGCACCAGCGTCTGGGCGCCGAAGCCCAGCGCGATGCCGCCGACGCCCGCGCCGGCGATCAGCGGCCCGAGCGGGATGCCGATCACGCCGAGCATCATGAGGATCGCGAACGTCCAGATGATCGCCGTGGTGATGCTGCGCAGCACGGAGGCGATGGTCCTGGCCCGCATCGCTGCTCGGCCGACATCCGGGACGTCTGCAGCCTCTGGATCGCCGCGCTTGCGCAGGGGGCCGAGGGACGTCAGCCCTTCCTCGGTGAGGGTGGCGACGAAGCGGCGGATCACCCGCCGGGTGAGGTAGGCGGCGACGACCGCAAGCGCGATGATCAGAACGATCTTGAGCAGGGCAGGGATGGCCGCGCCGGCGAACTGAGCGATGGACGCGGCGCCGCCGGTCAACCGATACACGGCTTCGCAGACGCCGGAGATGCCGTCGTAGTTGTCGACGCAGACTTCGCGCGCCCCGCTGTCATCGACGGCGGCGAACGAGAACAGGGCGCGGAGGATCTGGAGCATGCTCGGAGACTAGCGACAGGACCGGTAAGGGTGAAGAGCTCAGCTGGCGGTCTGGGCAGTGTCCGCGCGCGCAGCCGGATCCCATACGCCGGCGCTCCGCGCCTGCTGGCCTGCCCGATAGGACGAGCGGACCAGGGGACCGGCCTCGACGTGGTCGAAGCCGAGGCCCCTGCCGATGTCGGCGTAGCGGGCGAACTCGGCCGGCTCGACGAAGCGCTGCAGGGCCAGATGCTTGTGCGTCGGCTGCAGGTACTGGCCGATCGTGAGGATCTGCACGCCGATCGCCCGCAGATCGCGCATCGATTCGATGACCTCGACTTCGGTCTCGCCCATGCCCAAGATCAGGTTGGACTTCGTCGCGCATCCAGCGGGCATCCAGTCGCGGGCGCGCCTAAGCACCTCCAGGGAGCCGTCGTAGGTGAACGCGGGCCGGATATGGCGAAACAGCCGGCGCGTGGTCTCCAGGTTGTGGCTGAGGATATCGGGCTCGGAGTCGGTGACCTGGCGCAGCGCGGCGGGGTCTCCGCGGAAGTCCGGGATCAGCAGCTCCACGCCGCAGGAGGGGAGCAGGGCGCGGATCCGGTGCAGCGTCTCGGCGAACAGCCAGGCGCCGCCGTCGGCCAGATCGTCGCGCGCGACGCCGGTGACCACCGCGAAGTTGAGCCCCATCGCGGCGACGGCCTCGGCGACCCGGCGCGGCTCGTCGGTGTCATAGTGCTTGGGCTTGCCGGTGGCGATGTTGCAGAACCCGCAGCGGCGCGTGCAGTCCTCGCCCCCGATCAGGAAGCTGGCCTCCCGCGCCTCCCAGCACTCGTGGATGTTCGGGCAGGCGGCCTGCTCGCAGACCGTGTTCAGCGCCAGCCCGCGCATGGTGTGCTTGAGGGCGCGATAGTTCGCGCCGGCGAGCGGCACCTGGTGCTTGAGCCACGCCGGCTTGCGCTGCGCGACCTGCGGCGCGCCCACGACCGTCAGCCGTGTCGCGCCCTCGGGGATCGTCGCGCTCACCTGCCGCCTTCGGTCGTCACCATCCGCGGAGCGAGTCTAGCGACACCCGCGACGGCCCGGATCCCGGCCTCGCAGGCGTCGGTCACTAGAACTGCCTCGTGGTCGCGATCGCTCCAAAGAACAGGACGAAGAAGATGACGCCGAGAACCATCAGCGCGATGGCGACCCACCCCATGATGATTCCCGCGACGGCCAGCCCGCGGCCCTGCTGCGCGCCGGCCGATGCGTCGATCTCCTTGCGTCCGCTGTAGCCCAGGATCAGCGCGACGATGCCGACCGGAAGCAGGCACGTGACGAAGCTCGCGATCCCGCAGATCAGCGCAGCGATCGCCTTGCCGTTGGTCGGAGCAGCCGGGGCCGCCGGCGCCCACTGGGGCGGCGGCGCCTGACCCCCGGGCTGATATGACGGCTGCGCGGGCGGCGGCCCGGACGTCTGCCACCCTGGCGGGGGAGCGTCCGTCCAGCCAGGTCCCGGCTGTTCCGGCTGGTCCGGCGGCTGCCCGCCGGGAGGCGTCGTCGACATGTCATGGCCCTCTTCGTCGCTGGAGCGCGGACGGCCCGCGCGCTGATCCTAGCTGCCGACGCGTCGACCGATCACTCGCTATGGGGCGAGCCAGGAGAACGGCGCCGCGGGGATATTGCGGGCGACCCAGAAGGCCCCCACCAGCGCGAGCAGGCGCCAGATGGCTGTCGCTGGCAGGCAGATCCGGCGCAGCACGGGCCCGCCGACTCGCTCGCTCGCCCAGGCGAGATAGGTGTAGAGCACGTACGGGATCGCCAAGACCATCAACGGGTTGAGGCTCACGGCGGCGACGGGGTCGCCGTACAGCAGCGCCCGCACTCCTCGAAGCGAGCCGCAGCCTGGGCACCACTTCCCGGTCAGCGCCAGGAACGGGCAGAGCGGATAGTTACCTCGCTCGTTGGGATCCACCAGCGCCAGAACGGCGCAACTCAGCGCTGCGCCGCCTGCGACGAGCGCCGGCAGCGCCCATTGCGCTGCCGGGTGCCGCTGTGTGACCGCGTCCATCCTCCAGATCGTACGACGGTCAGAACTGGCCGGACTGCATGCCGCCTGCGATGCCGATCGCGATCAGCGCGAAGTAACCCACGATCACCACGAGTCCGGTGGCGGCCGAGGCGATCGCCCACTTCTTGGCCATGTCCGACGAGCGCTGCGCACCTGCCACGTCGCCGGCTGCCCATTTGCCGTTCACTTGAGCGGCGAACACGATCGACGGGATGCCGAACGGCAGGCAGCAGAACACGGTGGTGAGGATCGCCCAGACCAGGTGGTTCGGCGGCGGCGCGCCGACGGGACCCTGGCCCGGATAGCCGTAACCGGGCTGCCCGGAGGTCGGCTGGCCGTAGCCGCCGCCGTACGGCGGCTGTGCGGGGGGAGGAGCGGTGCTCCAGCTCCCCGGAGGCGGCGTGCTCCAGCCCTGGCCGCCGGTCTGGTCGGGCTCATCCGGCGGTTGCCCGGACGGAGGGGTCGTGGACATGCTCCTGCCTTTCTCGACGGCTTAATGCTGAGCCTCGGCTCCGGGGCAGGCTACGCAGAACAGATCCGAATTTGGCGGAAGCGCCGCAGCCGCTACCCCACCGCGACCAGACCCAGATCGGCAGGCACAGCCGATTGGATCCTGCGGCCGAGCGCCTCGCCCAGATGCAGGACCAGTCGAGGCCGGACGTCCTCCACGGTCGCGGACGCGCCGAGGGAAGCCAGCGAGCACACCGTCGCGTCGGAGTAGCCGCAGGGAATCAGCCCGTCGAAGTCGCTCAGGTCGGTCGTGACGTTGAGCGCCAGACCGTGGCTGGTCACTCCCGCGTTGATGCGCACGCCGATGGCGGCGAGCTTCGCGTCGCCCACCCACACGCCCGGGCGGTCCGGGCGCGCGGAGGCGGCGATGCCGAAGTCTCCGGCAGTGCGGATGCATGCCTCCTGCAGCGCGGCGACGTAAGGGCGAACCGCCTTCGCATGCGCCAGCCGAATGATCGGATACCCGACCAGCTGGCCGGGTCCGTGATACGTCACGTCGCCGCCTCGGTCGGTCTGGACCACGCGGATGCCGGTGGTTCCCAGCACATGAGCGGCGATATCGGCGCGGCGCCCGGCCGTGTACACCCGGTCGTGCTCCAGGGTCAGGAGCACATCGTCGATGGCGTCCTCGGCGCGGGCAGCGGCCAGATCGCGCTGCCAGCGCAGCGCATTCTCGTAGACCACCTCGCCGCCGTGGACCGCGACCAGCAGCGGGAGGGCGGTCAACGGGCGGGCCTCAGTAGCCGATCTCGTCGGCCCAGTCGTGGGTCTCGACGATCTCGGCGACATCGGTCACGAATCGCGCTGCGTCCGCGCCGTCGATGAGCCGGTGGTCGTAGGTAAGGCACAGGTACATCATGTCGCGCACGGCGATGGACGGGCCGGTCTCGGCCTCCTCGACGACGATGGGACGCTTCTTGATCGCCCCCGTGGCCAGGATCGCCACCTCTGGATAGTTCAGGATCGGGGTGTCGAGCAGCACGCCCCTGCTCCCGGTGTTGGTCAGCGTGAACGTGCCGCCCTCGATGTCCTGCATCTCGAGCTTCATCACGCCGCGGGCCTTGTCCGCCGCCTCTTTGATGGCGCGCGCCAGCCCGGCGAGCGTCAGGTCATCGGCGCCCTTGATGTTGGGAACGAGCAGGCCCTTCTCGGTGTCCACGGCGATGCCGAGGTTGACGTACTCGTGGTACTTGACCCGCCCAGCCTCCCAGTCGGCCTGGGCGTTGACCGTCTCGTGCTTGCGGATCGCCAGAACCGCCGCGCGCGCAAGGAACACGAACGGGGACAGGGACACGCCCTCGCGAGCCTTGAAGTCATCCTTGACGTGCTCGCGCAGGCGCATGATGCGAGTGACGTCAGCCTCCTGCACCGTGGTCAGCTGCGCCGAGGACTGCTGCGACTCCATCATCTTCGCCGCGATGCGCTGGCGGATTCGCGACAGGTCCTCGACCCGCTCGCGGTCGCCGGGCTTCATGTCCGCCCGGCGCTGCGGCTGGGGCTTGGCGCCCTTGGTCGCCGGGGTCTTCGCCGCCTCGGCTGCTTGCGGCTTCGCCTTGATGGCGGCTTCGACGTCCTCGCGCGTGATGCGCCCGCCTTGGCCCGAGCCTTCGATCGAGGACACGTCGACGTCGTTCTCG
This sequence comes from Egibacteraceae bacterium, assembly GCA_035513815.1. GTDB lineage: Bacteria > Actinomycetota > Nitriliruptoria > Euzebyales > Egibacteraceae > DATKBU01. Next base: position 4,670 of record DATKBU010000342.1, on the reverse strand, counting down.
GCCGCCATGCGCCGCACGATCGGCGACATCATCCCCGTCTTGCCGTTGCCGTCCCCCGTGGGCGTCGCGTCGGCGGCCGGCTCGGCCTTCGGCGCCTGAGCCTCGGCCTCACTCTCGTTGGCCTCAGCGTCGACCGGCTCAGCCTCGGCCTCGGCGTCGACCGGCTCAGCCTCGGCCTCGGCGCCCTCCGCCTCGGCCGGCGCCTCCGACTCGTCCGCGGATGCCTCCGCCGCCGGCGCCGCGGCCTGCCCGTCAGACTCGATGATCGCCACCACGGTGCCGACGTCGACGGTCTCATCAACGCCCACCTTGATCTCCTTGAGCACTCCGCCGGTGGGGGCGGGGACCTCGGTGTCGATCTTGTCGGAGCTGAGCTCGAACAGCGGCTGGTCAGCCTCGACGGTGTCGCCGACCTCGACCAGCCAGGCGGTGATGGTGCCCTCGGTGACGCTCTCACCGAGCTGGGGAAGAGTGACCTCGGTTGCCACTGTCGTGCTCCTCTCGGGTGCCGGTGCGCTGTCGGGCGCCTCGGTGGTCGGTGCGGCCGCGGTGGTCGGTGCGGTCTCGGTGGTCGGTGCGGTCTCGGTCGTGCTCTGCTGGTCCGAGCCTCCCCGCTGGCGACGTCGCCGCGGCTCGGTCTCGGGCGGTTGGCCGGCCCGGCGCCGCCTGGGTCCCGGTTGGGCGGGCGGGGCGTTGCGCCTCCGGCGAGGTCGGTCCGCCACGGTCAGTGCAGCCCTTTGTCGATCAGCGCCATATGCGCCTCGCCGATCGCCTCCGACAGCGTCGGATGGGGGTGGATGAACTCCGCGACGTCGCTGGGGAGGGCCTCCCAGTTGTAGATCAACTGCGCCTCCGCGATGAGGTCGGTGGCGCGGGCGCCCACGATGTGGATGCCCAGGACTCGGCCGTTGTCCTTGCCGGCCAGCACCTTCACGTGGCCGGTTCCCTTCATCATGTGCGCTCGGGCGTTGTGGGAGTACGGGAACATCGCCTTGTCGAACTCGACGCCCTTCTCTTTGAGCTCCTGCTCGGTGTAGCCCATGCTGGCCACCTCTGGGTGGCAGTAGTACACGCGTGGCACGCCGGCGTAGTCGATGGGGCGCACCTGCTGGCCGGCGATCTGCTCGGCGACCAGGTAGCCCTCCTGGAACGACGCGTGGGCGAGCCCGAGCGTCGGGATGACGTCGCCGATGGCGTACAGGCCGTCCGGGCCGGCCTTGCAGTACTCGTCCACGGTCACGAACCCGCGATCGATGCTCGCGCCTGCATCCTCAAAGCCCATGTCCTCGGACACGGGTCGCCGGCCGGTGGCGATCATCAGCAAGTCGCCCTCAAGCGGATCGGATCCCTCGATGTGCACGCGCACCGCGCCATCGGCCTTCTCGACCTTCGTGATGCTGGCCCCGGTGCGCACGTCGAACTTGTTCTTCTTGAGGTCTCGGGCCAGCGCCTTGGAGGAGTCGACGTCCTCGCGTGGGATCACCGCGTCCAGCGCCTCCACGATCGCGACCTTCTGTGACCCGAAGCCCTTCCAGACGCTGGCGAACTCCACGCCGACGGCGCTGGCGCCGACGACGATCGGGCGCTCGGGCACTCGGTCGAGGAACAGCGCGTGGTCGCTGTTGATGATCAGCTCGCCGTCGAACTCGGCCCCCTCGACGGGAAGGCCCCTGGGCGCCGAACCGGTGGCGAGCACCATCGCCTTCGACGCGGTCAGCGTCCGCTGGCCGTCGTCGGTGTCGACGACAAGAGTGCGCGCGTCCTTCAGCGTCCCCGTGCCGATGACGGTGTCGACGCCCCTTGCCTTGAGGCTGGCCTGCAGGCCCTTCCAGTTCATGTCGACGACCTTGCCCTTGAAGGCCAGGACGCGTTCGACGTCCATGCCGTCGAAGCTGGCGTTCACGCCGTACTCGCCGGCGGTCTGGGCATGCTCGGCCACCTCGGCTGACTGCAGCAGCGCCTTGGTGGGGATGCAGCCCAGGTGCAGGCACGTGCCGCCGACCTTGGCCTTCTCCACCAGCGCGACCTTGAGCCCGAGCTGGGCGGAGCGCAGCGCGCAGGAGTAGCCGCCGGTTCCGCCGCCGAGAATCACGACCTCATAGGTGTCCGCCATCGCCTCTACTCGCTCCTGATCGGTGGGGCCGCGGGGTCGCCGCGACGTCTCGGGGCCATCCTAGTAGGGCGCGCCACTGGATCTTCAAGCGCGGTCGGGGCCTGGTCCGGCCGCTAGGCTGCCCCTGCGGGCGGCCCCCGACACCGCCCCCCGGGAGGCTACGCCATGCAAACGACCGACGAGTCGCTGCGGCGCTCGCCGATCGACGACCGGCACCGCGCGCTGGGCGCGACGATGACGGGCTTCGGCGGCTGGGAGATGCCGCTGGACTACGGCAGCGTCGTCGCTGAGCACACTGCTGTTCGCGAGGCGTGCGGCGTGTTCGATCTGTCGCACCTCGGCACGTTGCGCGTCACCGGCGCCGATGCCGCCGAGTGCGTGCGCCGCTCGTTCACCAACGACCCGGAGCGGCTCGATGTCGGGCGCGCCCACTACACGCTGTGCCTGAACCGCGACGGGGGGATCATCGACGACCTGCTGGTGTATCGGCTGGCCTGGGGCTTCTTCGTCGTCCCCAACGCCGCGAACTCGCGAGCCGTTCAGGATGTGGTCGAGTCGGCCGCCGCCGAGCTCGAGGACTGCTCGGTGGCCGACGTGAAGGCGGATCTGGCGTGCCTGGCGGTCCAGGGCCCCGGCGCCGAGGAGATCGTGACCGCTGCCGGCGTCGACGTCAGCGGGATGTCGTATCTCGACTGCGGGCCGCTGCCGCTGGCCTCCGCCGGCCCGGACGCAGCGGGCGGCGTGAGCGACGGTCCGCCCCCGCAGAGCGGCGTCATGGCGCGATCGGGCTACACCGGCGAGCATGGCTACGAGCTGTTTGCCCTGGCCGAGCAGGCGCCGACGCTGTGGGACCGGCTCGTGGCGGCCGGCGCGGCGCCGGTAGGGCTCGGCGCCAGGGACACGCTGCGCCTGGAGATGGGATATCCGCTGCACGGAAACGACATCTCGCCGGGGACCTCGCCCGTCGAGGCGCGGCTGACCTGGGCGGTCAAAGGCATCGGGTTCCAGGGCGAGGAGGCGTACCTGCGCGCGAAGGAAGCGGGGCCGAGCCGCCGGCTGTGGGGCCTGCGCGCTGTTGGCCGCGGCATTCCGCGCGCGCACTGCCCGGTGCTGCGCGACGGCGTCCCGGTCGGGGATATGACCAGCGGCACGTTCTCACCGACGCTGCGGGTCGGGATCGGCATGGGCTACCTCGACTCGTCGGTCGAGCAGGGCGACGCCGTCGAGATCGATGTGCGCGGCAAGCTGCTGCCCGCCGAGGTCGTGCGCCCCCCCTTCGTCGACAGCGACCCGAAGGGATAGCGGCCGCGGTCCGCGGCTTCGCTCGAGCGTCGGCGCAGCCAACTCGTTGCACGCTCAACGGGGCACCGGTACCGTCGGCTGTGTGACGACCCCAGATCCTGACTGCATGGCCGCCTGGACAGCCTTTCTCCAGGCGCATGCGGCCGTCATCCACACGCTCGAGCGCGAGCTTCGGGCGGAGGCCGACCTGCCGCTGACCTGGTATGACGTGCTCGTCCACCTGCATCGCGCTCCTGAGCGCCGGCTGCGCATGAGCGACCTGGCGCAGGCCGTCGTGCTCAGCAGGAGCGGGATCACTCGCCTGATCGACCAGATGGAGCGCGCCGGGCTGGTCGAGCGCGTCAGCTGCCCGTCGGATCGGCGCGGGCTGTTCGCCGCCCTCACCGACGCGGGGGGCGAGACGTTGCGCCGCGCGGCGCCGATTCACCTGCGCGGAGTCGCTGAGCACTTCACGGAGCTGCTCGACGAAGAGGACGCCGCCACCCTCGCGCAGGTCCTCGGCCGGGTGCGCGATGCCAGCCGGGGAGCGGTCACCGCCTGACCGCGAAGGGGCGAGAGTCCGCCGCCCCTTCTACCGGATTGCACTGTTTCTCGCTGCTCGGTATGGCGCACCCGCTTGCGGACAGCGACATGCAGGGTACGGTGGTTGCGGAGACAATCATTGCTAGCACAACCACTGGAGCAGCGCATGAGCGCAACGAGCCACACCATTCAGCAGGTCGAGACTCAGCAGGTTGAGCGACCCGCCGCCGGCGCCTATGAGATCGATCCCCCGCACTCAAGCGTCGAGGCGGTCGCCCGCCATCTGATGATCACCAGGGTGCGAGGGCGGCTGTCGCTGCTGTCCGGTGCCATCAGCGTCGGCGACGCGCTTTCCGAGTCCTCGGTCGAGGTTGACATCGACGCCGCCTCGATCGACACGAAGGATGCCAAGCGGGACGAGCACATGCGGTCGGCCGACTTCCTCGATGTGGGGAACCACCCGAAGATCAGCTACCGCAGCACGGGGATCGGCCGCCAGAACGGAGACCGCTGGAGGGTCGACGGCGAGCTGACCCTTCGAGGGATCACCAAGCCTGTGGCCCTCGACTTGGAGTACCACGGAATGGGCACGGACCCCTGGGGCCAACAGCGCGCATTCTTCTCGGCGACCGCGCAGCTTCGCCGCAAGGATTTCGGCATCACCTGGAATGCTGCGCTGGAGAGCGGCGGCGTGCTGGTCAGCGACAAGTTGGACATCGAGATTGAGGTGTCA
>DATKBU010000341.1:0-10984 GCA_035513815.1 Egibacteraceae bacterium | reverse complement strand
GCCGTCCGGGCGCTGCGGGATCTTCTGTCTGCCTGACAGGAAAATCCCCCATCCGGGTGTACCGAGACCGGCTTTTGCTTGATATACCGGGACCTGTCGAGGGGGCCCTCCTGACAACCGTGCGAAGGTCGCGCTGCCTTGCGCGCCCGTGGCTTTGTCCTGTTGGTTTTTTAAGGAGGGAATGATGCAGACGTTTCGGGTGCGTGTCTTCGGAGTTATGTCCGCTCTGGTCGCGCTGCTAGCTTCCGGCGGTGCAGTAAAGAGTGCCTGGTAAGTATGTGGCGGTCGGTGCCCGCTCAGTCCAAGTTCCTTGCGGACTGAGCGGCACTGGTCCACACTCCTTTTAGGGGTATCTGCCCGGCCGGTTCCTGGGCAGATGCCGGAAAGGCGTGGAGTGGAGAAGGTCGCTGCGGGTGGAGGTCATGCGAGCGCGGCCAGCCCTTCGCCGGGTGATTCGCTGGCTTATCGCGTCCTGACGCTTTGCCTTGTCGCATGTACCGGGGCGATTCTGATAGCAGGCGACGTATGGGACGAGGTCGCGGCGCGTCCTGGCGAAACGGTCCTGTGGATCGCGATGGTTTCAGCGGGCGCCCTACTGACCGTCCCCTTTGTACCGGAGAAGCGGATCGACGTCAGTCTTGCGGCCCCGGTTGCGGTTGCTTCAGCCCTGCTGTTGCCGCCAGTTCTGGTCCTTGCGGTGAACACCGTCGGCTTGGTGAGTGCGCGGGAGCTTCAACGAAGCGTCCCCCTGTGGCCTCGGGTTTTCAACCACAGCCAAGCGGGCCTCTCAACCTGGGTCGCGGCCGTAGCGATCCAGCCACTCCTCCGATCAGATCAGCGCTGGTCCTTCCTCGCTGCGGCTGCATTGGCGGCGTCAGCCGAGTACATCGTCAACAGCACGTTCGTGGCTCTGGCCATCGGCACTGTGAACCGGATGCCGGCGAGAATCGCGGCGCGCCACTCCACAACTCCGGTGCCGCGGTTCGCCACAGACTTCGCCGTCATCACCCTTCTCGGAATTCTCCTGGCGGTGGCATATGAGGCTGGGGGTTGGGCGGCGATCGCGTTCGCCGGCGTACCCATGTGGCTCGGGTATCGCCTGCTCCGCCAGCTGCGGGAGACCGCCGACCGCGCGGAGGCGCTGGCGGAGCGCGTTCGCGACCTGGAGGTGCTCGAGCGCCTCAATCAGGAGCTGCATTCGGCGCGCTACGACGAGCATGCGTGCCGGATCACCGCCGGCGTGCTGGGAGAAGCGTTAGGCGGCGTCATCGAATGCGATCCCAATGGCGAGATCTCGGATGGGCTGAACCCTGTGCCGGTCCCGGACAGCGGGGCCGTGCTGGGAGTCGATCCGGACGCTTCTGACGAAGTCGTCACCGTGACCCAGCTGGCTGCCGGCACGCTCGCCACGGTGCTGCGGCGGCTCGCGGCTGAGTACGAGATCGAACGGCTGCTGTTTCGACAGCAGGGCCTGGCCGACCGCATCCTGGTGGAGAACATCGGTCGCGAGGCGTCGATCGCCGACACCCTTGAGGATGACATGCTGCAGCATCTGGCCGCTGGGCTGATGCAGCTGGGCAATGCCCGCGCCTGTCTGCGGCTCGGGCATCAGGAGCGAGCCGACCAGCTCGCCGGCATCAGCGAAGACCTCCTTGACAACGCAATCAGCCGAGGTCGAGAAGCCGTGGCCGCTCTGCGCGACGCCACGCATCTCGGAGACGACCAGAACAACGTCATCGCTCTTGACGTCGGAGCGCTTCTCACACGGCTCGTGGATGACACCTCGATCGCGACCGCGCTGCGCTGCACGCTGACGCTGCCGGATCCGCCGCCGAAGCTTCCGCCGCTGCTCACGATCGCGGCCGTGCAGATCGCGAACGGCTGCCTGACGGCGGCGGCCCAGACCGGCGCTGTCCAAGCCCACCTTCAGCTGGGCGTCAACGGTCACCTGATCCTGGAAGTCAGGGCGGATCCGGGCGGATTCCAGCAGCCGCCGCGCGCGATAGTCAACCGTGTGCAGCTTGCCGGCGGCACCGTGACGGTCCATCTCGACGCCGACAACGGGGACCTGCTGCAAGCGCTCATTCCCCTGGTCGGACCGGTGCAGAAGGCCTACGCCTAAGCGCCGTCCCCTGGGGAGCGCCTACCCCCGAGTGTCTCAGACCCTTTGATCGAGCGGGATGTAATCGCGCTCTGTCGCGCCGACGTAGATCTGGCGGGGGCGGCCGAGCCTCGTCTCTGGATCTTCGATCATCTCTTTCCACTGGGCGATCCAGCCGGGCAGCCGACCGAGCGCGAACAGCACAGGGAACATGTTCAGCGGCAGACCCATCGCCCGGTAGATCAGCCCTGAATAGAAGTCCACGTTCGGGTACAGCCGCCGTTCGACGAAGTAGTCGTCGTTGAGCGCGGTCTCCTCAAGCTCTTTGGCGATCTCAAACAGCGGGTCGTCGGCGACGAGCTTGCCCAGGACCTTGTCGGCCGTCTCCTTGAGGATCTTCGCGCGAGGGTCGTAGTTCTTGTACACGCGGTGCCCGAAGCCGCTGAGACGGAAGGGGTCGTCCTTGTCCTTGGCGCGGCGCACGAACGACTGCGTGTCGCCCTCTGCGTCGCGAATGCCTTCGAGCATCTCCACGACCGCCTGATTGGCGCCGCCGTGCAATGGCCCCCAAAGGGCCGAGATGCCCGCGGAGATCGAGGCGAACAGGTTCACGTGGGTGGAGCCGACCAGGCGCACGGTCGACGCTGACGCGTTCTGCTCGTGATCGGCATGCAGCACGAGCAGCAGGTTCAGCGCGGAGGCCAAATCGGGGTCGACGTGGTAGGGCTCGGCCGGGACGGCGAACATCATGTGCAGGAAGTTCTCGGCGTACCCAAGGTCGTTGCGCGGATACACGTAGGGCTGGCCGATCGAGCGCTTGTACGCGAACGCGGCCACCGTCGGCAGCTTGGCCATCAGCCGATGGATCGAGACCTCAACGTCGTAGGGGTCGAACGGGTCGTAGTGGTTCTGATAGAAGGTCGACAGGGCTGAGGTCGCTGACGCCAGGATCGCCATCGGATGTGCGTCGCGCGGGAAGGCGTCGAAAAACGGCCGCATGTCCTCTCGCAGCAGGGTGTGCATAGTGATGCTCGTGCGAAAATCGTCAAGCTCGGCAGCTGTGGGCAGTTCGCCGTAGATCAGTAGGTAGGCCGTCTCGATCATCGCCGACTGCTCGGCGAGCTGCTCGATGGGGTAGCCGCGGTAGCGCAGGATGCCCGCCTCGCCGTCGATGAAGGTGACGGCGCTCTTGGCGGCGCCGGTGTTGGCGAGCCCCGGATCGTAGGTGATCGCCCCGGTCACGCTCCGCAGGTCGCTGATGTCGATCGCCCGCTCGTGCTCGGTTCCCTCGAGGATCGCCGCCTCGACCGTCTGGCCATCGAGCTGGAGGCTCGCGTGGTCACTCATCTGCTGTCATTCCTCTCGGTGCCGCGATCGAGCGGACAAACGTCTTCAAGGAGTTGTGTTCCCCTTTCCCCTGATCCTATCGGACGGCTCCGGCGGCCGGCCGGGGGAATGACTCGCGCCTCATTTGACGGTGACGGCGCCCTCCATGCCGGCCTCGCGGTGCCCGACGATGCTGCAGTAGTAGGTGTACTCACCCGCGGGCAGCTCGACCGTCCCGACATCGGTGCCCTGCTGGGGCGTGTCGGCGATCGCGCGGTCTGCTTCCACTCCTTCGAATGTCACGTTGTGCGGCAGGCCGGACCGGTTGTCGAGCGCGACCGTGATCGTGCCGGCCTCGAGCTCAGTCGGCGCCTCGATGAATTCCAGGCCATCGGCGACCCAGACCGCGGCGCCGTCCGGGATGGTGGCGGGCGCCTCGTCGGACGACTCGGCGGCATGATCGTCCTCGGCTGCCTCGTGGGGGCCGGCCGCGCCCGCGATCGTGCCCGCCGCGATCACACCGACCAGGCCGAGCACCAGCCCCACGCCCAGTGATCGGGATGCGAGGCGGGGCTTGGCCGACACGAAGGCGGCCACCAGCAGAATGTAGATGGCGACCGACAGGGCGATGAGGGCGGCGATCAGCGGGGGGGTCGCCAAGAAGACCCGCGAGAGGCTGAACGCAAAGGCCAGGAACCCGGCGATCACGGCCAGCGGCAGGACCACGGGCAGGAACGCCCGCTGTCGAAAGTCACTCATCGTTTCGGCATCTCCACGTCAGGGGCGAGGTCCCGCCAGTACAGCACGTCAGGCCCGCCGGTCTCCTCTTCATGGTGCCAGCGGAAGAACAGGGCGGCGATCGCCGACCACAGCAGCAGACCGCCGCCGAGCTTCATCAGCAGGCCCGCGATCTGCTGATCCTGGATCGCACCGACGCCGAGCAGGCCTGGGCTGGCCGCGTAGGTCTGGTACAGGATCGACTCGCCGAAGGTCAGGAAGGCGAATGGCACCGTCGGCAGCAGCGACTGGCCGAACAGGTACAGCATCCTCGCGGGATACGACAGGTGCGGCAGCTCTGGAAGCGGGCTGAGCACCGGCCACCACATGATCAGCGCGGCGACCACCCACACCACGTGGACGGCGAAGTGGAACAGATCGTTGGCCACGCTGAGGTTCACCAGCGCCGGCCAGTGGTAGCCGGCGACCCACAGGTTGAACACGACCAGCGCGACGATCGGCCGCGTCAGCAGCGCCCAGATCCTCTGCACCGGCTGCGGGCGGAGCAGGCGGCGCAGCAGCCACGCGGGCGTTCCCAGAATGAGCAGCGGCGCGCCGACGAAGGCGAACAGCAGATGCTGAGCCATGTGCGCGCTGAACAGCTGGTTGGCCAGGGCGCCCAGCGGCCAATCCGAGGCTGACCAGAGTGCGGCGACTCCTAGGAAGAAGTAGATGCGCTGACGCAGCGTCGCCGGAGGCCGGCCCGGCGCGGACGTCGGGCCCCACGCCGACAGCGCGTACAGATAGCCGCCGAGCAGCAAGGCCACGATCGCCCACGCATCCGCGTGCGGCTCCCACGGGAACGCTTGAGGTCCCATCGGGGGAGCTCAGCTGCTCGGTGTTGAGGTCATGAGCGCGATCCTGCCGCTACAGGGTCAAGCCCGCCACGGTGAACACCGCGGCGGCCAGCAACAGGCCCCCCACGAACAGCCGCCGATACAGCGGGCTGTCGAACCGCAGATGCATGAACCACAGGACGACCAGGGAGAACTTCAGCACGGTGAGGAACAGCAGCGCGCCGACGGTCACCTGGCGGATGATGTCGGCGTAGAACAGACCCACTTCGATCGCCGTGATGACGGCGAGGATCACCCCGATCTGAACGTACTCACCGACTCCGGGATGGTGCGCGCCGCCGTCTTCCTGCGTGTTCGCCACTGCCATGCTCCTACTCGGCGGGGATCAGATAGACCACGGTGAAGATGAGGATCCAGACGATGTCGACGAAGTGCCAGTACAGCCCGACGTTCTCCACGACCCAGGACCGCTCCTGCGGGATCCGGCCCATCATCGACCCCGACCACAGGCCCAGCAGCATCATGATGCCGAACGCCACGTGGAAGCCGTGGAAGCCGGTGAGCACGAAGAACGACGACGACCACGGGCTGGCCCCGAGCGTCATCCCGTGCGCGTAGAACTCCGTGAACTCGAAGATCTGCCCTGCAAGGAAGACCGAACCCATCAACGCGGTGGCCAGCGTCCACGTTCGGAATCTGCGCATCTGCCCGTGCTGGATCGCGGACAGCGCCAGGACCATCCCCAGCGAGGACATCAGCAGGATGAACGTGCTGACCGAGGTGAAGGGGATGTCGAAGATCTCGGGCCCGGGCCCGTCGTTGTAGCGCCCCAGGTAGATGAGATAGGTGCTGATCAGCGCGCCGAAGAACAGGCATTCGGAGCCCAGGAAGCCCCAGATCGCCATCTTCTCGTTGGGGACGCCGAGGCTGGTGGGCGGGTGGCCGCCCGACTCGACGTGCGGTGCGGTGGTGTCAGTCATCGCGTCGTCTACTCCGCGCTCGGTTCGAGGACCCAGCCGAAGAGTCCCGCGAGGATGATCAGCCCGCCGAGGCCGAGCAGCGCCACCATGGCGGCCCCGCCGGTCATCACGCCGTACGCGGCGATCGGCATCCCCAACGCGGCGAGCGCGGGGTAGTAGGACGGGTCGGGCATGTGGATGCCGGGGCCACCGTGATGCTCGGCGGCGTCCTCGCCGTGGTCCTGCGACCCGCCTGCGGGCACTCTGACCGGCGGCTCGGTGCCCGGCCCGGCGTACTTGCGGTGCCACAGCTCGTCGCGGGCGGTCACGTCCGGGATCTCGTCGAAGTTGTGAACCGGCGGCGGGGACGTCGTCGTCCATTCCAGTGTGCGCGCGTCCCACGGGTCATTGCCGGCCACCTCGCCCCTGCGCGAGCTCGTGATCAGGTTGGCGATGAAGATCAGGACGGCGAGAGCGATCGTGAACGAGCCGATCGTCTCCACCATGTTCCAGAAGTCCCACCCCATGCCCGCCTGGTAGCGGTAGATGCGCCGCGGCATGCCCTGGAGGCCGACGATGTGCATCGGCGCGAACGTCAGGTTGAAGCCGACGAACTGGAGCCAGAAGTGCGCCTTGCCAAGCCGGTCGTTCATCATCCGGCCGGTCACCTTCGGGAACCAGTAGTACATCCCGGCGAACAGGCCGAAGATGGAGCCGCCGAACAGCACGTAGTGCAGATGGGCGACGACGTAGTAGGTGTCGGTCTGCTGGAGCGTGTGCGGGACGATGGAGTGCGTCACGCCGGACAGCCCGCCGATCGTGAACATGGCGACGAGGCCGACAGCGAACAGCATCGGCGTCGTGAAGCGAATATGCCCGCCCCACAGCGTCCCGAGCCAGTTGAAGATCTTCACGCCCGTCGGCACCGCGATGAACATCGTCGACAGGGCGAACGCGGAGTTGGCGACCGGACCCAGGCCGGCTGCGAACATGTGGTGGGCCCACACGCCCCAGCCCATGAAGCCGATCGCGATGCCCGAGAACACCATCGCCGCGTAGCCGAACAGCGGCTTTCGGGCGAACGTCGGGATCACCTCGCTGACGACGCCGAACGCCGGCAGGATCAGGATGTAGACCTCGGGATGACCGAACAGCCAGAACATGTGCTGCCACAAGATGGGATCGCCGCCCGCCGCCGGGTTGAAGAACTGGGAGCCGAACCGCACATCGAACATCAGCTGCCACAGGCCCACGCCGATGACGGGGAGCGCGAACAGCAGCAGGAACGAGGTGATCAGCACCATCCACGTGAAGATGGGCAGGCGCATCAGGGTCATCCCGGGCGCGCGCATGTTGAGGATGGTGACGATGAAGTTGGCGGCCGAGGCCAGCGAGGCGATGCCGAGGATCTGCAGACCGAGCGAGTAGAACAGCATGCGGGCGGCGTGGCTGGCTTCGGCGGCCGCCAGCGACCCTGCGGCGGTCCCCGTCGGATCCGCACCGACAGTCGACAGGGGCGCGTAGTTGAACCAGCCGCCGTCGGGCATCCCGGAGGCGAACACGCTCGAGTACAGGAACAGCCCGCCGAACAGGTACACCCAGTAGCTGAAGGCGTTCAGCCGTGGGAACGCGACATCGCGGGCGCCGATCATCAGCGGCAGCAGATAGTTGAAGAAAGCCGCGCCCAGCGGCATGAGCGCCAGGAAGATCATCGTCAGCGCGTGCATTGTGAAGATCTGGTTGTAGACGTCCGGGCCGACGATCAGGCCCTCAGGACCGGCAGGTCTGGCCAGCTGCGCGCGGATGATCAGGGCTTCGATGCCGCCGACGATGAAGAACGTGAACGCGGTGAGGAAGTACATTATGCCGATCCGCTTGTGATCGACGGTCGTCACCCAGCTCCAAATCCCGGTCTCGGCGCGGGGGCGCGCGAAGATCGAGCGGCGCCCAAGCGGGTCGGCAGCAGCGGTCATCGATGCTCTCCGTGGTCGTTCGCCATGTCCGTCATTTAAGCGTCGTGAGGTAGGCGACGAGCGCGTCGATCGTCTCCTCATCCAGTCCCAGATCCGGCATCTGGGCGCCCGGCTTCACGCCCGGTGGGTCGGCGATCCAGGCCGCCAGGTTCTCGGGGGTGGTCTCGAACACGCCCCCCGCGAAGGTGCCCCGGCTCATCAGATGCGTGAGGTCGGGCCCGATCCGGAGGAACTCGCGCGGCTCGCCCTCGGACGTCTCGCCGCGCACCGCGTGGCAGCCGATGCAGCCCGCCGTCTCGAAGGCCCGCTCGCCCTCGGCGGCCAGCCCTTCGAGCCCTTCCGCGCTCGCCGGCTCCGCCTCCGCCGTCAGCCAGGCGTCGAAGTCGGCGGGCTCATGGGCGACCACGGTGAACAGCATGTTGGCGTGCGACAGGCCGCAGAACTCCGCGCACTGGCCGTGGTACTCGCCGGGCTCGTCGGCCTCGATGATCAGCGGGCGCACATGGCCGGGCACGACGTCCTGCTTGCCGGCCAGGCGCGGAACCCAGAAGCTGTGGATCACGCCGTCAGCGGCCCCTTCTCCGCCGATGCCATGCGATTCCATGCTCAGCAGCACCGGCATCCCGGTGGGGATGTGCAGCTCGGTCGCGGTGTGGACTGTGTCGCCGGTGGCCGGATCCTCGTACTGGAACTCCCAGAAGTACTGCTTTCCGATGACGCGCACCTCCAGCGCCTCTTCCGGCGCTGCGGCCTGCACGAAGATGGTGCGCACCGTCGGCACCGCGATCCCGGCGAGGATGAGCGCAGGGATGATCGTCCACAGCACTTCGAGCCTGGTGTTGCCCTCGATCTGGTTCGGCGGCGTCGCCTCGTCGCCGCGCGAGCGGTAGCGGATCATCGCGAAGATGATCGCGCCCTGGACCAGCACGAAGACCCCGACGGCAATCGGGAACACGATGTTCCAAAGCTGATCCTGAGCCCGCGCGACTGGGCCTGCAGGGTCAAGCGCCGATTGGACGGGCCGCTCGTCGAGCGCTCCGCAGCCGACGGCCAGCAGCGCGATACCCGCCAGTAGCGCCCACCCGGCGAGGCTGCGGGCGGCGCGCCGGGCGCGAGGGCGAGACCCAGGACGGGGGGCGGGGGTGGAACCCCTCATCATCTCCTCCATGTAGTGCTCTGCCGACGATCGGCTCGGTTCCGCCGAGCCGCGTGCGCTCTGCCGTCGGAGCGCATCCCCCTTGCCATGGCCCGGGGCGGGAGCAGTGTAGTGGAAGCCGACTCGGTGCTCGGCGTGCCGCGCCTGCGGATGCTGCCGTCAGACATTGTGGCATGCCATCGGCGGGTCGGCCCAATCGGCGGCGCGGGGTTGATCGCGCGCTGCGATCGGCTGCGACAATGCGCCCCGACATGAGCGACGAGCCCGCGACGACCGCACCGGACATGCGCGCCGCGCTGCGCCGCATCGCGCTCGGCTACCGGGTGTTCGGGGCGCTGTGGCTCGATGTCCTCGCCCTCGTCGCGATCACTGGCGGCGGGTCCAACCGGGTCGTGGCCGGCGTCGCCATGGCGGTGGCGACGGGATGGGCCGCGGTCACCGTTCTTCTCGCTGGCGCCCGCCCGGCCTGGGCGCGCTCATGGTGGTTCTTGTGGGCTGACGTCGCCATCGCCGCGGGCATCATCGTCGGCACGGCCGGCTCCGGGGTCAGCCCGATGGCGTTCTTCGGGGGCTACCCGTTCTCGGCGGTCGTGCTCGCCGCCTACACGCGAGGGTACGCGGGCGGCCTCGCTGCCGGAGTCGTTCTCACGGCCGCGTCGATCGCTCGCCGCGAGCTGATCGGCGTGCTCGGTATGGACCAGGCATTCCAGGACATGGTCTTCTACTTGGCCGGCGCCGGGATCCTGGCCTGGGGTATGACGGTGGTCCTGCGCCAGGATGCGCTGCTCACCGCCGAGCGCGCGCGGCGGATCCGCTCCCAGGAGCGCGCCGACACCGCCGCGCATCTGCACGATTCGGTGCTGCAGACCCTCGCGCTGATCCAGCGCCGCGCGGGCGATGCGGGCGAGGTGCTGGCGCTCGCGCGCCGCCAGGAGCGGGAGCTTCGCGACTGGCTGTTCGGGGCTCGCGCGGGGACGGAAGACGCCGCGGGGACACCCGGATCGCTGGTCGCTGCGCTGCGCGACGCGGCAGCGCAGGTGGAGGCGCTGCACCGGATCCGGGTCGAGCTGGTTCACGTCGGCGACGCCCCGGCAGACGCCGATCTGTCGGCGCTTGCCGCCGCCGCGAGGGAGGCGCTGACGAACGCGGCGAAGCACGCCGACGTCGACTCGGTGTCGCTGTACGCGGAGGTGACGGCCGAGACCGCGCGCGTGTTCGTCCGCGACCGCGGACGGGGGTTCGATTCCACGCACGTCGACCCAGACCGGCGCGGGATCGGCGAATCGATCATCGGGCGGCTGGGGCGCCACCACGGCGCCGCCGCCGTGCACTCCGTGCCAGGCGAGGGGACCGAGGTGGAGATGAGCGTGCAGCGCCAGGGCGCGCGCTGACCCGACTGGTGCGATGATGACGTCAATGCGGCAGCGAACGAAGGTCTTCCTGGTCGACGACCATTCGCTGGTGCGCTCGGGGATCCGCAGCGAGATCGCCGACCGCGTCTGGATCGCTGGCGAGGCCGGGGATGTAGAGGCTGCCATCTCCGGTATCCGTGAGACCAGGCCTGCGGTCGTCCTGCTGGACGTCCACATGCCCTCGGGCGGCGGCAAGGCGGTCATCGAGGCGCTGCGCGATGATGAGGAAGCCCCCTGCTTTCTCGCGCTGTCGGCTTCGGACGCCGCCGAGGATGTGATCGACATCATCCGAGCCGGCGCCCGGGGCTATGTCACGAAGACGGTGTCGGCCGACGAGCTGGTCGACGCGATCACTCGCGTGGCTGATGGCGACGCGGTGTTCTCGCCGAAGCTCGCCGGGTTCGTCCTCGACGCCTTCTCGATTCCTCCGGCCGAGGTCGACGAAGAGCTCGCCCAGCTGACTGCCCGCGAACGCGAGGTCCT
>DATKBU010000340.1:0-25179 GCA_035513815.1 Egibacteraceae bacterium | reverse complement strand
GGTCTGCTGATGGGCGGAGCCGATGTCATCCCCGGGGTCAGCGGCGGGACCGTGGCGCTGATCGTCGGCATCTACGAGCGGCTGATCCATTCCATCCAGGCGGCAGCCTCGATGCCGTCCGCGCTGCTCGTCGGCGACCGGCGCGAAGCGCGACAGCACCTGCGGGAAGTGGAGTGGGGCTTCGTACTCCCTCTGGCCGCCGGGATCATGTGCGCGATCGCAGTGGGCGCGCTCGTGATCCCCGGGCTCCTGGAGCGCTATCCCGCTCAGATGCACGCCCTGTTCTTCGGGCTCGTCGCCGCGTCGCTGCCGATCCCCTGGCGCCGTATCAGTCGCGTCACGTGGGCGAGCGTGTGGGTGGCCGCCGCCGCCGCCGGCGCCGCGGTGGTCCTGGTCGGGATCCCTCCCCGGGAGTTCGCGGATCCTCCTCTGTGGCAGGTCTTCGCCTCGGCCGCCGCGGCGATCTGCGCGATGATCCTCCCGGGCGTCAGCGGCGCGTTCTTGCTGAAGGTGCTGGGCGTGTACTCGGTGACGCTTGCATCCCTGCGCGCTCTCGACGCCGCGTACGTGGCGGTCTTCATCCTCGGCGCGGTGATCGGGCTGGGACTGTTCTCCAAGCTGCTCGGCTGGCTGCTCGAGCGCCGCCACGATGTGACTATGGCCGCGCTGGTCGGGCTGATGGCGGGTTCGCTGCGGGCGCTGTGGCCGTGGCAGCGATGGGCGCAGGAGGACGACCGCACGCTGCTGGCGCCGGCGGTCGATCCGAGCCTGGCAGGCATCATCGCGCTGGGCGCGCTGGGCTTCCTGGCTGTCTGGCTGCTGGGTCACTGGGGCGCGGCGCGCGACCGCGCGGACCGCGAGGCCGAGGTGCCCGTGCGCGGCTCAGGCGATGCCGACTAGCTCGGCTGTGGCGATCACGCGTTCCTTCATCGCTCTGCGCAGGTCGGAGCGAGTGGCGCCCGGCGGCAGATCCAGCTCGGTGTCCAGAGCGTAGAGGCGAAAGAAGTATCGGTGGGGTCCGCGGTCATCAGGTGACTGCGGACCGGTGTACCCGGCCTCGTCGAACTCGTTGAGCCCTTGCATGAGCGAGACGGGCTCATCGAGCAGAACATCGGGCGGGATGCCCTCCGGAAGCTCCGTCTCCTGCGGATCGAGCCCGTAGACGACCCAGTGGGTGAACACCCCAGCGTCGGCATCGGGGTCATCGCACACCACGACCAGCTCCTTGGCCACCTCAGGGACGCCGGACCAGCGCAGAGGCGGTGAGAGGTCTTCTCCATCAGCGGTGAAGCGTTCAGGCAGAGGGCGGTCGTGCTCGAATGCGGGACTGGTCAGGCGGAGGGCCGCCATCGGTCTCGCCACCTCCTCGTGCGGGCGCGCTGGCGGGTCACGGCGGGCGCGGCGCGCGGGCGCGGCCGCCTGACGACAGACTAGCCGCAGCCGAATGCCGGTGGACGGTCGTCCGCCGAACTACTGCGAGCTCAGCGCCGCGGCGATGCGCTCGAGTCCTTCCTGCAGCTCTGCGTCAGCCAGCGCGTAGGAGAGCCGGGCGCAGCCAGGGGCTCCGAACGCCTCTCCGGGCACGAGCGCCACTCTGGCCTGCTCGAGCAGCACCTCGCACAGTTCGAGGGAGCTGTGCACGGTGCGCCCCCCGATCTCGCGCCCCATCAGGCGGGCGAACGACGGAAAGGCATAGAACGCGCCCTCTGGAAGGGGGCAGTCCACGCCGTCGATCGCCGCGAGCGCCGTATGCGCCGTGTGCCTGCGACGGTCGTACGTCTGCCGCATGACCGCGACCTCGTCCAAGGGTCCTTCGACGGCCGCGAGGGCGGCGACCTGCGCGACGTTGGACACATTCGAGGTGACATGGCTCTGCAGGCGCGTCATCGCCCTGGTCACCTCCACCGGCGCGATCGTCCAGCCGACTCGCCAGCCGGTCATCGCGTAGGTCTTGGCCACGCCGTTGGCGACTACGCAGCGCTGTCGCAGCTCAGGGACGGCCACCGGCATGCTCACGTGCTCTGCGTCGCCGTACACCAGATGCTCATAGATCTCGTCGGTGATGACCCAGATCCCCGCGTCCAGCGCCCAGCGGCCGATGGCGGCGACTTCGTCGGGCGGATAGACCGCGCCGGTGGGATTGGATGGCGACACGAAGACGAGCAGCTTGGTCCGCGGGGAGCGGGCGGCCTCCAGCTGCTCCACCGTCACGCGATATCCGGACTCAGCGTCGGTCGGCAGCGCGACGCAGCGCCCTCCCGCCAAGGCGATCTGCTCCGGGTAGCTCACCCAGTAGGGCGCCGGCATCAGCACCTCGTCGCCAGGATCCAGCAGCGCCTGAAAGGCATTGAACAGGGCGTGCTTGCCGCCGTTGGCGACCAGGACCTCCTCGGGCTGCACCAGCAGGCCGGAGTCCCGCGCCGTCTTGGCCGCGATCGCCTCGCGCAGCGCCGGTAAGCCCGGCGTGGGGGAGTAGCGGTGCGTCGAAGGGTCGGCGCACGCTGCCGCCGCGGCGGCGACGATATGCGCCGGGGTGGGGAAGTCGGGCTCCCCCGCTCCGAATCCGATGACGTCGTGGCCGGCGGCGCGCAGCGCCTTGGCCTTGGCGGTGATCACCAGCGTGACGGACTCGCTGATCTCGCTCATTCGGCGAGACAGCGCGTGCGCGGTCGCGGTCGAAGTCATGGCGCTCCTCGAGGCGGTGGAGGCTGCGCGGCATGCCGAGCCAGCCAGAGGGTAAAGGGCCTACGCACACGACGATACAAGGAGCGAGGAAGATGACGACCAAGTACACGGTGCCGGGCATCCAGCCCGAGCAGGCACGCAAGCTCGTCGACGAGCTCCAGCATCGTCTGACGGCCCTGATCGATCTGCACCTCACCCTGAAGCACGTCCACTGGAACGTCGTGGGGCCAGCGTTCATCGGCGTGCATCGGATGCTCGACCCCCAGGTCGACGCCGTGCGGCTTATGAGCGACGACGTCGCTGAGCGGATCGCGACGCTGGGCTTCGAGCCGATCGGCACCCCGGGGTTCGTCGCGAAGAACCGCTCGTGGGACGACTACAGCATCGGGCGGGCCAGCACCCAGGAGCACCTGGCCGCGCTGGACGTCGTCTACAGCGGGCTGATCGGCGACCACCGCCGCTGCATCGGCGAGTTCGAAGAGCTCGACGTGGTCACCCAGGACATGCTGATCTCCCAGACCCAGGAGCTCGAGCGCTACCAGTGGTTCGTTCGGGCGCATCTGGAGGACAGCGCAGGGCGCATGCCGCACCGGCCGGAAGACAGCGAGCGAGAGGCGGCCGAAGCCGCCGCGGACGCGTCAGCCGGCTCGCCTTGACGGCTGGGGCGCCAGCACCTTCGAGCAGTGCGCTCCGAACGCCTTGACGGGCGCCCGGTCCAGGCGCAGGTAGCGCTGGCTGGACTGCCACAGCTCCAGCAGCTCCTGCCAGGAGATCTGTCGCAGCTCGACTGACGTCCGCGGTTCGCGACCCAGCTCCTGCGCCAGCGCCTGCGGAATTGCCAGCTGGCGGATGCGCTCGGCCACCTGGCTCTCCGCCTGGCTGCCTGCGGGTGTGACCGCCGCAACGATGAGGCTCTTGCCGAGCCGATGGGCGTGCTCGAGGCCAGCGTCGATCAGCTCCAGCGTCCGGTCACGCCCGGCAGCGCCGCGCGGATAGCGGGCCAGCGCCGTGTCGACAAGCGCCAGCACCTCAGGCGATTCGATGCGCACGGGCACTTCGATCGCGGCTGCGAACGCGCCCAGCTGGTCGGCGCTGGCGCCCGCGGTCGAGGACCGGCGGCGGATTCCTGCCAGGTACGCGCTGCTGGGCTTGAGCAGCGGGCCGGTTCGATGCCCGCTCCAGATCGAGATCCGCAGGGGCGCGCGCACCCCTGACAGTCCCATCGCGGCCAGCTGATTCGCGAGCCAGTCGCGATCAGAATGGGTGTCCAGCGAGGCGAACACGTTCCACGTGAGCACATCGACGCAGTCGGGGTCGTTCAGCGCTCGGTTCAGCCGCTCGGGCTCGTCCGCCAGCACGCGGGCAAGCTCCTCGCGAAAGAAGATGGGATTGCCCGTGGCCCTCGTCAGCAGTCTGAGTCGCTCCAGCATGGCGGGAGGATAGCGCCCAGATGGCCGGCGGCGGCGCGCCTTGTCTACACCGGGGGAGCGGGAAGCGCGGGCGGGGCCGCGGCGCGCGGCACTGAGGAGTCCTCCGCATCGGCCGCCTCGACTTCCTCTCGAGTGATGCCGAGCAGGAACAGGATCGCGTCGAGGTAGGGCACGCTGAGCGCCGCGTCCGCGGCCTCGCGCACAACCGGCTTGGCGTTGAACGCGATGCCGAGCCCTGCCCGCCCTAGCATGTCCAGGTCATTGGCGCCGTCGCCGATCGCCACGGTCTGGGACAGCGGCACGCCGGCGGCTGCGGCGAACTGCTCGAGCAGTTCCGCCTTGGCGCCGCGATCCACCACGGGGCCGACCAGCTCGCCGGTCAAGTGCCCGTCGCGGACCTCGAGCACGTTGGCGTGGGCGTAGTCGAGCTCCAGGCGCGCCTTGAGGTCGTCGGTGATGTGCGTGAATCCGCCGCTGACGATCGCGAGCACATAGCCCAGCCGCTTCAGCGTCCGCACAAGCGTGCGCGCGCCCGGAGTGAGCACGAGGCTGTCGCGCACGCGATCCAAAGCCTCGATCGGCAGGCCCTTGAGCAGCCGGACTCGCTCGCGCAGGGACTGCTCGAAATCGAGTTCGCCGAGCATCGCGCGAGCCGTGATCTCGGTGACCTGGTCGCCGAACCCAGCCTCGCTTGCGAGCTGCTCGATCACCTCTCCCTGAATGAGCGTGGAGTCCACATCCATGACGATCAGCCGCTTTGCGCGGCGGTACAGCGTCGCTCGCTGGACGGCGACATCGATTCGCTGCGCTGCGGCCTCGACGGCGAGCTCTGCACGCAGCTCCTCGGTGCGCCCGCCGGCGATCAGCAGCTCGTAGCTGGCGATCGGGTAGCGCGACAGGCGCACGATCCGTTCGATATTCGCTCCAGCCGCGGCGATTCGGCCGGTCACTCCGGCGATCGCCTCGGCGCGCAGCGGCTGGCCGAGGATCACGACGTAGTGCCGGACGGCGTTCGCCGCGTCTCCGCGAGGCGGCGCGGGCGCGATCTCGATCGCCAGACCGAGCTGGGTGGCCTCGACCTCGAGCGCTGCCCGGGTCGCCGGCTCCTCGGCGCCGAGGGACACGAGCATTCCCAGCGTCAACTGCCCTCGGATCGTGACTTGCTCCATGTCCAGGATCCGCGCGTCCTGCCTCGCCAAGATCCTGCACAGGGCGGAGGTCAGGCCAGGGCGATCCCTGCCTGTGACGGTGATCAGCAGCGCGGTTGCGTCATCCATGGTCACATCACGCTATCGCCTCGACGGGGGCGGTAGCCTGCTACTTCGCCATGGAGGAGATTTCGAAGCCAACGGAGCTGCTCGCCGCTCGCGGCTCCGCCGAGACGCTGTTCGCCCTTCTCCGGGCATGGTTCACCGTCCCTGAGCATGTCACCCTCGATCTGCGGGCGGTCGATTCGGCGGTCAGCGAGATGGGCGATCCTCAGCTCATCATGGCCATGGCGATGCGCAAGCTCCAAGCCCTGCACCTGCTCACCACCCCGGGCGTGCAGACCACCACTGACGTCGTGCTGACCGTCATTCAGGACCTCGAGCGAGCGCTGCAGCAGGCGCCGGGCATGCACCTGAGCCATGAAGCGGCCGAGACCGACTGGGACGCGGCGCTGCTGGCGCTGGGCGGCGATGAGGGCGTGCCTGCCGATGCCGATCCCGGCGAGAGGGGTGCGGCCACGCCGGACGAGATCGAAGTCTTTCGCCGCTGTCACGCTGCGCTGCGCGAGGCCGCAAGAGCGGTGCTGCACGTGTCAGAGGGCCAGATTCGCCGGCTGGTATAGCGCGTGAATCTGCTCGACCTGCTGCTCGTGCTGGGGCTGCTGTACGCGGCGGCGCGGGGCTATCGGCAAGGCGCGCTGTCGCAGGTCGCCGCGTTCGGCGGCGCCGCGGCGGGGCTCGTGCTCGGCGCGATCTTCGCGCCTGACCTTGCTGGTGCGCTGGTGGCATCGGCGAGCGCTGCGCTGGCGCTTGTGACGTTCGGAATCCTGCTTGCGGGCGTCCTCGCGGGACAGGGGATCGGCTTCGCGCTGGGCCTGCGGCTTCGGACAGCGGCGAACGAGGCGGGCGCGGGGGCGCTTGACCGCGCGGGCGGGATCATCGTGGGCATGGTCGGGCTGCTGCTCACCGTCTGGCTGCTGGCGGGGGCGCTGGCCCAAGGCCCGTCTCCCACCGTCGCCCGAGAGATCCGCGACTCGCAGATCGTCGCGCTGATCGACCAGGGCATGCCGCCCCCTCCGGACCTGTTCTCGCGCGTCGGGGCCTATCTCGACCGTCAGGGATTCCCACAGGTGGTCAGCGGCCTGGGCGGCGGCCCCACGGCGCCGCCGGTCGACCAGCCGACCGACGAGGTCGTCGCCGCTGCGGCAGCCTCGGGCTCTCCAAGCGTCGTGCAGATTCAGGCGCTGGGATGCGGCGGCATCTCGTCCGGCACGGGCTTCGTGTCTCAAGCGGGCTTCGTGGTCACCAACGCGCATGTCGTCGCCGGAGGCGAGACGGTGACGGTGCGCGACGCCGAGGGGATCCACGAGGCGGTGGCCGTGCATTTCGATCCGGACCTCGATCTGGCGGTGCTCAGCGCGCCGGACACGGCTGCGCCCGCGATCGCGTGGGCGGGGCAGCCGGCGGGGCGCGAGGTGGCCGGCGCGACGCTGGGCTACACCGGCGGTCGCGCGGAGCTCGTCGTGCGCCCAGCGGCGGTCCGGGGACGGGGAACGGCGATCGGCCGGGACATCTACGGTCGCGACCTCGTCACGCGCGAGGTTCTCACGCTGTCCTCGGCAGTGCAGCGCGGTGACTCGGGCGGCCCGTTCGTCACCGGGGACGGCCGAGTCGCCGGAGTCGTGTTCGCCTCGGCCGTCGCCGAGCGGGACACCAGCTATGCGCTCCCGGCTGATGGCGTCGAGCAGGCAGTGGCGGACGCGATCGCCCGCAACACCTCGGTCGCGATGGGAGAATGCCGGTTCTAGCCGTTGGCGTCAGTCCGGCGCCGCATCGCTGAAAAGGGGGCGCCATGCGAATCGACGGCAAGGTCGCGCTGGTCAGCGGCGGCGCGTCCGGGCTCGGCCGGGCCACCGCCGAACACCTCGTCGAGGCCGGAGCGCGCGTCGTCGTCGCCGATCTCGCCGCCTCCGACGGGCAGGCGCTGGCCGAGGCGCTTGGCGAGCGGGCGCGGTTCGCCGCATGTGACGTCACCAGCGGGTCCGACGTCGACGCGGCGGCCGAGGCAGCAGTGGCTGCATTCGGCGGGCTGCACATCGCGGTGTGCTGCGCGGGGATCGCCACCCCCGGAAGGGTGCTGGGGCGCGATGGCCCGCTGCCGCTGGAGGCGTTCCGCGCCGTCGTCGAGGTGAATCTGGTCGGAACGTTCAACGTGCTGGCCGCTAGCGCCCAGCGCATGGCTGAGGCGGCCCCCGAAGAGGGCGAGCGCGGGGTGGTCGTGGTGACCGCCTCGGTCGCCGCCTACGAAGGGCAGATCGGTCAGGCCGCCTACGCCGCCTCGAAGGGCGGGATCGTCGGCCTCACCCTTCCGGCCGCACGCGACCTCGCTGATCGGCTGATCCGAGTGGTGGGGATCGCCCCGGGCACGTTCGACACGCCGCTGCTCGCCGGGCTCCCCGACGCGGCCCGGGAATCGCTCGCGGAGCAGGCGCCGCATCCGCGCCGCCTCGGCAAGCCCTCAGAGTTCGCTGCGCTGGTGGGTCACATCGTCGCCAATCCCATGATCAACGGCGAGGTCATCCGCCTTGACGGCGCGCTTCGGATGGGGCCGCGATGAGCTGCCATGCAGCAGCCTCCACACGGTAAGTCCGTCGCGCGATCTCCTCGCTGATCTCGCCGTCGGCGTCATGCCGCATGGGGTCACCGGCGATCGTCGCCTCGACGCCGCGCAGATGCGCGACGTCGTCTCGCTGTAGGTGGGTCCCCTCGCGCAGCGCAGCGCCGAACGCGATGCGCTCGCTCGCCCCGACTCCGCGGGCGATCACCACGTCGAGCAGGCCGTCGTCGACCTGGGCGTGCGCGCACAGCATCGCGCCGCCGCCGATGCTCGGCCCGTTCATCACCCCGGCCATCAGGGCGGGGCCGTCGTGGACCACCTGCCCGTCAATTTCGATGCGCATCCGATAGCCGCTCTCGCGGACGCCGGCGATGAGCGCCCCGAGCGGGTAGGCCAGCGCCCCCAGCGCTGGTTTGTAGCGCTCGCCGGTCTCGGCCGCCGCGGCGCCGAGACCCGCATGAACTGCGTTGACCACAACCCCGTCGGCGTCGTCGACGATCAGGTCGAGTGCGCGCGGCTGCCCGTCGCGCGCGATGAGCGCGGCCTCGACCGGGTCAAGCGGGACGCCGACGCCGCGCGCGAAGTCGTTTCCGGTCCCCAGCGGTATCAGCCCGAGCGCCCGTTCGGCCAGCGATTCGCGCCCGCGCGATCGCAGGCTCGCGACCACGGCGTGCAGGCTGCCGTCGCCGCCGGCCACCACCAGCGTCGCGCCCTGGGTCTGGTCGAGAACGTCGTCGAGCGCCTCAGGCGAGTCAGCGTGATGGATCGTGACGGCCGCGGCGGATGACAGGACGGCGGCGGCGTCATCGAGCTGGGCGGCCTCGGCGCCTCCTGCCTGCGGATTCGCGAGGATGGCGAAGTCGGCGGTCATTCGCTAGCCCATGTGGGGATAGCGCCAGTCGACCGGCGGGGCGAACGTCTCCTTGATCAATCGGGGCGAGACCCAGCGGAGCAGGTTCAGCACCGAGCCGGCCTTGTCGTTGGTTCCGGATGCGCGCGCGCCGCCGAATGGCTGCTGGCCCACTACCGCGCCGGTCGGCTTGTCGTTGATGTAGAAGTTGCCCGCCGCGCCGCGCAGCCGCTCGGTCGCCTCGACCACCGCGTGACGGTCCGCCGCGAAGATGGCGCCGGTGAGCGCGTACGGCGATGTCTGATCGACCAGCCCGCAGGTGTCGCTGAAGCGGGCGTCCTCATAGACGAACACCGACAGCACAGGGCCGAAGATCTCCCGCACCATCGTGTCCGAGCGCGGATCATCGGTCAGCAGGACGGTCGGCTCGACGAACCAGCCGACGCTGTCATCGGACCCGCCGCCGACCACGACCTCGGCGCCCGCGTCGCGCGCGGAGGCGATTGCAGACACGTTGCGCCGGAACGCCGATTCATCGATGAGCGCTCCCATGAACGTCGACAGGTCGGCGACATCTCCCATGGTCACCGAGGTCACGATGTCCCCGAGACGATCGCGCAGCGCAGGCCAGATCGACGTCGGGATGTAGGCCCGAGACGCCGCTGAGCACTTCTGGCCTTGGTATTCGAACGCCCCGCGACCCAGGGCCACCGCGAGGGCGTCGATGTCCGCCGATGGGTGGGCCAGCACGAAGTCCTTGCCGCCGGTCTCGCCGACGAGGCGCGGATAGGTGCGGTATGTCTCCAGCTGCTCGCCTGCGCGCCGCCAGAGCTGTCGGAACACCGTGGTCGACCCGGTGAAGTGCAGCCCGGCGAACCGCGGATCGCTCATGGCCGTCTCGCTGACCAGGGCGCCGTCGCCATGCAGGAGATTGATCACGCCATCCGGCAGCCCTGCCTCGCGCAGCAGCTGCATCGTGAAGTGCGCCGACAGGGCCTGCTTCTCGGATGGCTTCCATACGACGACGTTGCCCATCAGCGCGGGGGCGGTCGGCAGGTTGCCGGCGATCGAGGTGAAGTTGAACGGCGTCAGCGCCAGCACGAATCCCTCGAGGGGCCGGTGATCCATCCGATTCCACGTGCCGGGCGCCGAGTCAGGCTGCTCGGCGTAGATTCGGTCGGCGAATGAGCAGTTGAAGCGCCAGAAGTCGATCATCTCGCAGGCTGCGTCGATCTCGGCCTGGAACACCGACTTCGATTGGCCCAGGATCGTCGCCGCGTTCAGGGTGTCGCGCCACGAGCCAGCCAGGAGCTCCGCCGCCTTCAAGAACACCGCCGCACGCTCGTGCCAGGGCGTGCTCGCCCATGTCGGCGCAGCCCGCAGGCAGCTGTCGATGGCGCTGCGGACATCCTCGCTGGTCGCGGCGTGCACGTCTGCTAAGACGAGATCGCGCTGGTGAGGGGCTCGGACGGCGAAGCGCTCCGCCGAGGTGGCCGGCTCGCCGCCGATGAGCATGGGCGCGTCGACCGGTTCCTTCGCCATAAGACTCACCCGCTCGGCCAAGGCGGCACGCTCAGCGCTGCCGGGCGCGTAGGAGCGCACCGGCTCGTTCGCCGGCGCCGGTGCGGTGAAGATGCCCGCCGTGCCAGACCCGATCTCCATCCCGACCTCCTGGCGCTCGAGCGCGACCGCGCCTCGAAGGTTGCTTACCCACGCCCAGTGCACCGCACGCGAGACGGTAACGGGTTCCCGGGTGGTGGCCTCGGCGCCCCTAGATGCTCGCGGCGCTGCGGCTCGTCGAAACGCCACGCAGGCGGCGTGCCGTCTCCTCGGTCTGCTCGCTGAGGCGCTCGGCGAGATCGCCATGGACCTGCTCGGCGACCTCGGGCGACAGCAGGTTCTTCAGCCCTTGCTCGAGCGAACCGGCGACGCGCCCGTGGAGGGCGTAGAGCGTCGCGAACTGATCGCTGGCGCCATGCCCGAGGGTGCGATCGACGCCGGCCGCCAACTCAAGCCATTTCTCGTGGGAGGCGTCATGGTCGCGCAGGACCTCGGCCACCCCATGGAAGTCATCCGCATCGCGCAGCGCGCGGCACAGCGCTGCGGCTTGGGACCGCAGGAATGTCACAGCCGCATCGACGTCGAATGTGTGTGAGACCGTGATCGAGGAGGAGCCCCAAGGCGGCCCGTCGATGAAGTCCATGTCGCGCTCTTCGCCTCGCTCTGATCCGCGCGATCGCCCTCGATCGCCCGCTGCGGGATCTCCGCTCTCCTCACTCAAGTCCTCGGCGCCCGGCAAGGCGATCTTCACTCTAAGTAATCATCTACCCACCTCACGTTGATCTACGCCCGTTGGTTTCGCAGCGGCGGCGCATGCGGTCATCATGGCTGGGATGCCCGAGCTTCCTGAGGTCGAGAGCGTGCTCCGCCAGCTGGCGCCGCGCCTGACGGATCGCGCAATCACGGCGGTCGAGGCGACGCCGCAGGCCCGCTTCCGGGACCTGGAGGCCCTGGTCGGCCGCCGTGTCGCCGGCCTTCGCCGGCGCGGCAAGTACCTCATCGCGCGGCTGGAGCCCGACGCCGAGCTCGTGGCGCACCTGGGCATGACCGGCTCGTTCCGCTTCCGGGGCGAGCCATGGCTCGGCGACGGAGGGGGGGTGTGGCAACCCGACGCGTATGTGCGCGCCACGCTGTGGCTGGACGACGGCGCGCTGCTGGACTTCCGCGACGTGCGCCGCTTCGGCCGGCTGGCCGTCGTTGCGCCAGGCGACTACTCGGCGATCCCGACCCTGGCCGGGCTGGGGCCGGAGCCGCTCAGCGATGCCTTCGATCCCGATCGCTTCCACCGCGACCTGGCGAAAAGCCGGATGCCCGTCAAGCCGCAGCTTCTGTCGCAGCGCCCCGTCGCCGGTGTCGGCAACATCTACGCTGACGAGGCCCTGTGGCTGGCTCGAATCAGCCCATTCGCGCGCGGGCTCGGTCGCGTGCGGGCGCGCCGGCTCTGGGAAGCGATCCGTCAGGTTCTCAGTGATGCCGTCGAGCGTGAGGGCACCTCCTTTCGCGACTACCTGATGGTCAACGGCCAGGCGGGGAGAAATGCGGCGTTCCTCGCCGTCTACGGTCAGCACGAGCGGCCCTGCCCGCGCTGCGGGGGTCCGCTGTCGAAAGTCGTCCTCGGCGGTCGGGGGACGACGTTCTGCCGACGGTGCCAGCGCCGCTGACCGCCGCCCCAACGGCGAGGAAACCGTTACAGGGAGTAAAGTTCGACTACGCAGTGCCGATCTGTGCTCTATGGTCGGCGAGCGCTCCCGTCCCCCTCTGCACGTCGTCGGGGAGTCAGAACCTGTCGAGCACGGGCGTGCGCTCCTGGATGCCGGTGTCGATATGGCGTACCAGCCAATCGTGCATCTCGGCTCCGGCTCCGTCATCGCGTATGAGGCGCTCGCCCGGCCCCGTCACCCCGACGCGCGAAACCCGATGGTGTTCTTCTCGACGATGGCCGCTGCCGGCCTGCGGCTGGCGGCCGAGCGCGCGGCGTTCTCCAGCGCCTTGCACAACACACGCGCGGGCTATCCCCGGGCCAAGCTGTTCATCAACGCCAGCCCGGTCACCCTCGTGGACCCCGAGTTCGACGTCGCCGAGCTTGCTCGCCTGGCTCAGGACGTCGGCATGCCGGTGTCCAACATCGTGGTCGAGGTCACCGAGTCGGAGGCTGTGCACGACCTCGACGAGCTAGCCGAGCGCACTCGGCTGCTGCGGCGACTCGGGATCGGGATCGCGGTCGACGACGCCGGTGCTGGGCATGCGTCCTTCCGGGTCATCACCCGGCTGCGCCCCTCATTCATCAAGCTCGACCGGGATCTGGTCAGCGATATCGACAGCGACGGCGCCCGGCACGCGTTCATCGAGTCGATGGTCCGCTTCTCGCGTCAGATCGGCTCGCGGCTCATCGCCGAGGGGATTGAGACGCCCGGCGAGCTGGCCTGCGTCGCTGGGCTCGCGGTCGAAGCGGGGCAGGGCTACTTCCTGGCCAGGCCTGCAGTCGCCGACTTCGCCGAGCCCACTCCTGAGTCCCGCAGAACCATCGAGTCGGCCGCGCAGCGACTCCGCCTGGGCAACGCGCGGGTCGCCGCCGCGGACCTGGCCCGGCCCGCGATACGGCTGGATCCGTCGATCACGATCCGCGAGGCCTATGAGCGCTTCGCTGAGGACGCGTCGGTCGGCGTGATGGCGATCTACCGCCCTTACCGGGAGGGGCTTGCGGGCCAGATAACCCGGCGCGCGCTGGAGCGGGCGATGTCCGCCCCGGACGCGTGGGCGTCGATCGGAGATCGCCCGGTCAGCGAGCTCGCCGACTATGACCCGCTCACCGTCGCAGGCGGCCTGTGGACATCGTCGAGGTCGGCGGCATCGTCGCTGCTCGGCCGACTGAGGAGCACCTGGACGATGTCCTGGTCACCGACCCTCACGGCGGACTGATCGGCGTCGTGACGCTGCGCGACATCATCTGGCGACTTACCGAGGAGCGGACAGCGGGAGAAGAGGATCTCAATCCGCTGTCGGGGCTCCTAGGGTCTGCCTGGGTCGAGCAGGAGCTCGCGCGCCGTGGGGAGGCTGGCGCAGCCACGACCGTCATGATGATGGACATCGACGGCTTCCACACCATCAACGACCTGGGCGGATTCCCCCTCGGCGATGATCTCATCCGCGCGATGGGCCGCTGCTTGTCAGGCGTCGCCGGCGACTTCCGAGACGGCGCGGCCGCGCATATCGGGGGCGACGACTTCATCCTTCTGGTCCATCCTCGCGACGCCAGGGAGATGGCCGCCGAGCTGGTCCGCTCGTTCGAGGCGGAGATCATGCCGTTCCTGCGCAACGAGCTGCGCCTGCGCGCTGCCGAGGAGGCCGTCGCGGACGTGGCGCTGTCGCTGGCGGCCATCGACGCGTGCACCGGCCTGCCGCCGGGCTACCGCCACCTGCAGTGGGTCAATGAGCGAGTGGCCGAGTTCATGCGCATGGCGAAGTCGCATGACGGCTACTGCTCGGTGCATGCCCATGACCGCGACATCCTCATCCGCGTGTGGAGCCCGGGGGCCGGCGGGCAGCGGACCGTCTCCCTCGGGCTGGCTGAGCCTTCGCTGGTCCTGGGTGCGCTGGACCTCATCGACGATGCGTTCGGCGAATGGTGGCGTCGCGCCGAGGAGGATGGCGGAGCGCTGGGCCACTTCCCGGGCCCTGAAGAGGTCGTGCAGCGGCTCAGGTCTGACTTCCTCCTCCCCCTGCGCGACCAGGCCGACCGCTCCGTCGCGGAGCGGGTCGCAGTCATGAGCGTCACGCTGCAAGGCGACGAGGCGCAGATGCTGGAGCTGCTGGATCGCGTTGCGCTGGTCACCGCCCGGGCATCGGCCAGCAAGAAGATGCCGCTTCCACCGGAACTTGCGCTGCTGGGTCGGCTGCTGCGCCAGCGCTCGCGCTCGATGGCTCGCAGGGATCTGGAGATGGCCCAGGTGAGCTGAGCCTCACCGTCGCCGTTGTGGGCTCGCTCAAATCCCGCCGTGCTGGCGGACCTCGTCGATGAGCCCGTATTCGACCGCATCCTCAGCGCTCAGCCAGAAATCGCGGTCGGCGTCGCGGCTGATCTCCTCAACCGGCTTGCCGGTGCGCTCCGAGAGGATCTCGTACAGGCGCTCGCGCAGGAACACGATCTGCTTGGCCTGAATCTGGATGTCCACAGCCTGACCGCGGGCGCCGCCGAGCGGCTGGTGGATCATGATTCGCGCGTTGGGCGTGGCGGCCCGCGTTCCCGTGCCGGTGGCCAGAATGACCGCGGCGGCGGACGCCGCCATCCCGACGCAGACGGTGTTGACCTTCGAGTTCATCAGCTGCATGACGTCGTAGATCGCGAACAGGCCGTGTACCAGGCCGCCGGGGGAGTTGATGTACAGCGTGATGTCCTTGCTGGACTCAGCGTCCAGCGCCATCATCTGCGCGACCAGGGTGTCGGCGACGGTGTCCTCGATCGGGCCGCGCAGGTACAGGACTCGGTTGTCGTACAGCCGCTTGAAGACGCTGGACTCGATCATCGCCTCCAGCGGGTTCTCGGTGGTCTGCTCGTTTCGCACGGCTGGCTCCTGGTGAGGCGGCGGATGAGGGGAAGCGTAGCAGCGCATCGCTACGGCGCCGCGGCCGCTACAGGCCGAGATCGAGCACGACCGCGGCCAGGATCGCCGCACCGGCGATGACCGCGATCACGCCCAGGACCAGCAGCGCTCGGCTGCGCCGGCGCCGCAGCGGCGCATCGGTCGAGTCTGCAGGTGGGCCCGCGTCGGAGGCTTCGGGCTCCCCCCGGGTCTTCGAGCCTGCCTGATCGGAGGGGATGGTCCCGGGCTTGGCGCGCAGCGGAGGACGCGCGGGACGGGCGGGCCGCGGCGCCTCAGGCCGCCGCTCTGCGCCCGGTGGAGACGGCCGAACGCGCCGCGGCCCGCGCGCGGCGCTGCGGGCAGGCGGGTCGGCAGCGCCCGCGGGGGGCTCGGGCACGGTCTGGGGATCCAGCGCCGAGGGGAGTCCATGGTCGGGGTCGGCGCCGGTGGCCGCCAGCACCGCGACGAGGACCCGCTGCCCGAGATCAGGGGTCGGCGGCAGTCCCTCTAGCAGCCGTCGACCTCGCTGCAGTCGCCGCGCGAGCGCGGCGCACGCGCCGTCGTCGGCGAGGTCAGAGGCCAGCTGGGTCGCCGCGCGCGGATCGAGCAGCCCGAGCGCCCAGTCGCCGAGGCCCGCCAGCTCGCACTCGCGGGCCTGCGGGTCGTCGTCGGCGCCGTTGTCTCCTCCTGCGGCGCTGCAGAGCGCAAGCAGCGCACGGCGAAGGTCATCGTCCGCGGTCGGCGCGGACTGCGACGCGGACGCCACGCCCCGATCGTGTGCTTCCAGCAGGGCCAGACGCGCGGGCTGATCGAGCCCCGCGAGCACCTCCTCCGCGGTATCCAGCGTGCCCTGGGGGGCTTCAGCCAGATCGGGCAGCAGATCGGCGAGCGACGGCGCGGCCGGCGCAATGGCGGCGTCCCGCAGATGGGCCGCCCCCCACGCGAAGCAGCGCGAGCGCACCCAGCCCTCGAGTGGCCCGTCCTCTGGCGGGGCGACCCACAGCTCGCCATAGACCTCTCGCAGCAGCCCTTCGATCTCGGTCGCCGAGCCCAGGAGGCGGCGGGCGCACGCATAGGCCGCTGGCGCGGTGCGGTGGTAGGCCTCGGCCAGAGCCAGGGGGTCACGCACGCGCAGCGCGGCGAGCAGTGCCTGCTCTCCGCTTCTGCGGTGATCGGCGAGGTCAGTGGACAGCACGGCGGCTCCACCTGCGGTAGTCGAACGCATTACTCCTTGGAGCGTAGAGGATGCGTGCAGCGTTCTCTCGGCGCCTCAACCGTCGAGATCGCTCGGCCGGCTGACGCGGAGGCGCACACCGGCCCACTGAGCGCGCGACTCCGGGAAGTCCTCGCGCCAGTGCGCCCCCCGAGATTCCTCACGCAGCGCGGCGCTGCGCACGATCAGCCGGGCGGCATGCAGCAGGTGATGCAGTTCGACGTCGCCGGGGGCCGCGGCCGGGGCTGATCCCGCCGCCTGCGCAGCGGCGCGCAGTGCCTTCTCGGCGGTCTCGAGGGAGGCGGCGCTGCGAATGGCCCCGACTCCGGCGGACATCGCCCGGCGAACGCCGTCGCGAATTGCAGACCTCTGCCCGGTGTCAAGCATCGGCCCGGTCAGCGCAGGCGGCTCCACCTCGCCGGCGTGGTCGGATCGCGAGCGCAGCTCCGCGGCGATGGCGCCCGCGGCGCGGTGGGCGAACACGCACGACTGCAGCAGCGAATTGCCTGCCATGCGATTCGCGCCGTGCACGCCCGTGCAGGCGACTTCTCCCGCGGCGTAGAGCCCTTCGACGGTGCTGCGTCCGAACAGATCGGTGGCGACGCCCCCGATCATGTAGTGCTCCGCGGGCTCCACAGGCACCGGCTCGCGGGCCAGGTCGAATCCGTGCCGGCGAACGCCCGCGGCCACGGTCGGGAACTCCTCTTCGAGTGTCCGCGCGGGGATGGCGGTGGCATCCAGCCATGCGCCGTCGGGCTGGTCGAGGATCGCCTTCGTCACGATGTGGCGCGGCGCGAGCTCGAGGTCGGGGTGGCGGCCCTGCATGAAGCGGGTCCCGCGGGCGTCGATGAGGCGGGCTCCGGCGCCGCGCAGGGCCTCAGTCAGCAGGAGCCGCCAATAGCCGTCTTGCGGCTCCACTTTCAGTCCCGTGGGATGGAACTGGACGAACTCCATGTCGACCAGCGCCGCTCCCACGCCGTAGGCCAGCGCGATTCCATCCGCGGTCGCGCGATCGCGGTTGGTCGTAGCCGCGTAGAGGCCGCCGCATCCTCCAGTCGCGAGCAGCGTCGCGCGGCCGCGCACGAGCGCCAGCCCTGGCTCCTGCACTGGTCCCGACGGTGAGGAGTCCAGCGCATCGAGGAGGATCCACGCTCCGTCGACTGCTCCTGTTTGCCGTGCGGTCAGCGTGCAGGCGATTCCCTGCAGGCGGGTCACGCGGCCCGTCGCGGCGGTGCGCAGCGCGCGGAAGATCTCCGCCCCGGTCGCGTCCGCCGCCCGCACGCTTCGGTCGACTGACTGGCCGCCCTCACGCGCAAGATCCAGGGCGCCGGAGGCGTGGCGGTCGAACACAGCGCCACGGGCGACCAGATCCGCCACTCGCACCGGGCCCTCGGCCGCCATGGTCCAGACCGCGCGCGGGTCGCAGAGCCCGTCCCCGGCGCGAAGCGTGTCGCGGGCGTGCAGATCCGGTGAGTCGCCGGGCCCGACTGCCGCTGCCATGCCGCCCTGCGCCAGAGGGGTGGAGCCCGACGCCCCGATGGCGCCCTTGTCGATGACGGCGATGGCCAGATCGGGGTCAAGATCCAGCAGATCGAGGGCCGCGACCAGCCCGGCGACGCCGGCGCCGATGACGACGACATCGAATCTCAGCTCGTCACCCGGCCCGACCCGCGACGGCGGCGTCCCCATTCCGGCGGTTCCTTCCCGTGTCAGACGACCGCTCTGAGGCGGGCGTCGCGCATCGTCATGTTCGCGTTCCGGCGACAGGGCTGCAAAGCCGGTGCGGATACGCCGCCTGAGGCGCGGGTACGGTGGCGCAAGCCGCCGCGTCGAGCGGCAGCGCCGTCAATGCGAGGCATGTGGAGTGAATCGAACCAATCAAAGCCGAGCGCTTGTTGCGATCCTCGCGGTCGTCCTGCTGTTCTGGATCTTCAGCGGGCTGCAGCCGGACACGAGCATCTCCTACAGCGAGTTCCGCGAGGCTGTGGTCGAGGGCCGGGTCGAGCAGGCGACATTCGCCGGGCAGGCGATCCAGGGCGAATTCACAGACGGATCGCCGTTCGCCTCGACGCTGCCCCCCCAGGGAGTCATCGGGCAAGAGGGAATCGAGCAGCTGCTGCGGGACAACGGGGTCGACATCGTCGCGCGCCCTGACGGAGAGGGCATCTGGGGTCTGCTGCTCATCTGGTTGTTCCCGCTGCTGCTGTTCGTCGGGTTCTTCTGGTACATGAGCCGTCAGGCTCGCGGCCAGATGGGGCCGCTGGGCCAGGTCGGCAAATCGACCGCCAAGCTGCACAAGCCGCATGAGCCGTCAACTCGCTTCGACGACGTCGCCGGCTACCTGGAGGTCAAGCAGGAGGTGCAGGAGGTCGTCGCCTTCCTGCGCGACCCCAATCGGTTCCGCCGCGCGGGCGCCGAGGTCCCGAAGGGGATGCTGCTGGTAGGCCCCCCCGGCACCGGCAAGACCCTGATCGCGCGCGCCGTCGCGGGCGAGGCCGGGGTGCCGTTCATCTCCGTCACCGGCTCTGACTTCATGGAGATGTTCGTGGGCGTCGGCGCGAGCCGCGTCCGCGACCTGTTCAAGACCGCCCGCGCGAACGCCCCGTGCATCGTATTCATCGATGAGCTCGACTCGATCGGGCGCAAGCGGGGCGCCGGCCTCGGCGGCGGTCACGATGAGCGCGAGCAGACGCTCAACCAGCTGCTCGGCGAGATCGACGGGTTCGAGGGCAGCTCCGGCGTGGTGATCATGGCCGCCACCAACCGCCCGGACGTGCTCGACCCGGCGCTGCAGCGCCCAGGCCGCTTCGATCGCCAGATCGTCGTCCCGCTGCCGACCCTGGAGGAGCGCCACGAGATCCTGAAGGTCCACACCAAGGGCAAGCCGATCGGCGGCGACGTCGACTTGGCCGTGATGGCCCGCGGCACGCCGGGCATGAGCGGCGCGGACCTGAAGAACTTGGTCAACGAGGCCGCGCTGATCGCTGTTCGCCTGGGGTCGGACGAGATCAGGATGCGCGATCTGGAGCAGGCGCGCGAGCGGCAGACGGTCGGGCGCGAGCGCTCCAGCCTGCGCCTGGACGAGGAGGAGAAGACCGCGGTCGCGTATCACGAGGGCGGGCACGCCTTAGCCGCGTTCCTCGAGCCCGAAGCGGATCCGGTCTACAAGGTCACGGTGCTGCCGGTCGGCATGGCCCTGGGCGTGACCACGCAGCTGCCGATCGACGAGCGGCACATCTACAAGCGCTCCTACCTGGACGCCCGCCTGAAGGTGATGCTCGGCGGCCGCGCCGCGGAGCTCGTCGTGCTCGGCCAGGCGACCACCGGCGGGCAGCACGACCTGGTCCAGGCCACCAAGCTGGCCCGCGCGATGGTGCGCGAGTTCGGTATGAGCGATCACGTCGGGCCGGTCGGCTACGGCGACGAGCGGCAGGTGTTCCTAGGCGAGGAGATCGCTCGCGGGCACGAGTACTCGGAGGCCACCGCCGAGATGATCGACGACGAGGTCCGCCGGATCCTGCGAGAGGCGCTCGACCAGGTGGTCGCGAGCATCCGTCAGCTGCGGCCGGGCCTCGATGCGATGGCGCGGCTGCTCGTCGAGCGCGAGTCGATCACCGGGGCCGAGGCGCTTGAGGCCGTGCGCGGGGCGCTGCCGCCTGAGCAGCGCGAGCTGCTCGCCAGGGCCGCGAGCGTCACGGCGATGCCCTCAACAGTCGCCGACGCCGTGCACGAGGACGCCGAGAAGGCTGATCAGGCGCGCAAGGCGGCAGAGCGGGCAGGAGCCGCGTAACGGCCGCGCCCTCGATCCGGGTCCCATCTCGGTTGGGTGCATCTGGTTTCACATGCGAGACCGGATGCACCCGGTCGCAGGCGTCGCTGGAGATCAGCGCGCGGCTGAGCCGCTAGAGCACTGTGCCGGTTGCGGCGAGGAAGGCCCTGGCCTTGTCGATGGCCTCCGCGAGTTCCGCCTCGGGCTCGGAATCGGCCACGATCCCACCGCCCGTCCCGTAGAACGCGCGGCCCTGGTGCACCACCGCGGTGCGGATCGCCACGGACAGATCGACCATGCCGCGCGTGATGACGCCGATCGCGCCGCAGTAGATGCCGCGCCGCAGCGGCTCGACCAGCGTGGTGCGGGCCACGGCTGTGCGCTTCGGCGTCCCCGTGACCGAGCCGCTCGGGAAGGTCGCGGCGATGACCTCGCCCAGGCCCGCGTCCTCGCGCAGCGTCCCCCGCACCGTGGAGGTGAGGTGCCATACCGTCGGGTGTCGCTCGAGCGCGGCCAGCTCGGCTACTGAGATGGAACCGATCTCGCAGACGCGCCCGAGGTCGTTGCGCTCGAGGTCGACGATCATCACGTGCTCGGCCTGGTCCTTCGCGCTGGCGACCAGCGCCTGCCCCGCCGCCTCGTCCTCGGCGGGATCCGCGGCCCTCGGCCGCGTGCCCTTGATCGGGCGCGTCGCGATCGACCGCCCCTCGATGCGCAGGAACGTCTCCGGGGACACTGAGACGGCTTCGACTCCATCGGTGAGCTTCAGATACGCGGCGTGGGCCGCCCCGGGGCTGGCGGCCCACAGCGCCCTGGCGAGATCTGTTCCCCGCCCCGCCCAGGGGGCGATCACCTGGAGCGTCAGATTGAGCTGGTACAGGTCCCCGGCGGCGATCCACTCGTGGATCCGCGCGACGGCGGCGCTGTGGCGCTCGGGCGGCATGGACAGCCGAGCCTCGACCTGCTCGGCGGCGGGCGCCGGTGCAAGCGCGGGACTGGCCGCCCGGGCCGCGGCGACCTGCGCTCGCATCGCGGCGAGGCGCTCCGAGGCGTCGGCTCTGCTCAGGCCGGGCAGCGTCGCGGCCACCAGCCAGGTCGTCGAGCCGTCCGGCGAGACGCACACGGCGCTGTCGTACAGGCCCAGGCGGATTGCCGGCACCGGCGCGCACGCGGGGCGCGGGTCATTGCGCGGCAGGGACAGATAGCCCGGCGAGATGTCGTCGGACAGGTGCCCGACGGCGCCGCCTTGGAACGGCGGAAGGTGAGGCGCCGGATCCTCGCGCCATCCCGCGCGCTCCGCCACCTCATCGAGGCGCTTCGGATCGGTGACGACCGACAGCGGATCGGCCACCGCGACCTTCCAGCCGCCGACCGTGACGACCGCAGGGCTTCGCTGGCCCGGAAGCTCGCACAGGGACAGCGGATCGACGCCGCCGTCGAGGCGCTCGGCGACGACCTGTCGCACGGCCTCAGTCCTCGGAGGGGATTCCATGCTTCCGGCGGAATTCGGGGTCCGACAGGTCGTCCAGGTCCGCTTCGACCTCGGCCTGGAACGCCAGCGCCTGCGCACGGTCGGTGAAGGTCCGAGCCCACAGAAGATTGCCGGTGCGAATCGACTGGAGCTGGACGTCGAACATGGTGGAGCCGTTGTAGCCCTCGCGCGTCCGGCTCAGGACCCGAAACTCGGGGCGAGGCGATTCATCACTCACTGCGGCAGACCTTGCGTAGGCATCGTGGCGAGACGGTCGGTTCGCGGGCTTGACTGCGGCACGTCCGGCCTGGTCAGGGGAAGCGCCGAGACGCTCCGGTGGGTCACCGACGGTACTCGGCGGCCTGAACCGACGCAACGTGACCGCCAGTCCAGGGCCGTCAGAGGTCGATCGCGATCAAAGGCGCGGCGGGACCGCCCGGATCATCCCGGGCATGCGATGAATCCAGCCGCAGTTGCAATAGAGGCACGGACGCTGGATCCATCGGCGCTCTTCTAGACTTCGCACGTGAAGGTCTACACCAAGCGGGGCGACGACGGCAGTACCGGACTGCTGTATGGGGGCAGAGTCGACAAGGACGACGTGCGCACGCAGGCGTACGGCGCCGTCGACGAGGCCGTGTCGGCCCTCGGGCTAGCTCGCGCCCAGCTGGACGGCGACGGCGACGCCGAGTGGCGCGAGACCGTCCTCGGCGTTCAGCGGCAGCTGTTCGTGGCCGGCGCCCAGCTGGCCACTCGCGCGGACCACTGGGAGAAGCTGACCGACGGCGTCTCGCGCGTCACCGAGGACATGGTCGCCGAGCTCGAGCACCGAATCGACGGACTGACCGAGCGCTATCCGCTGCCGGAGGAGTTCGTCGTGCCGGGTGGCCGGCCGGCGGGCGCGGCCATCGACCTGGCGCGCACGATCGTGCGCCGGGCAGAGCGGCACGTCGTGCGGATGCGTCGCGAGGGCCTGCTGCCCGACGACGTGCCGCTGCGCTACCTCAACCGGCTGTCGGACTTCCTTTTCGTGCTCGCGCGCTGTGTCGAGGGGGGCGAGCACACCCCTACCCGACAGCGCTGAACTGCGCCTCCTCGGTCGATCCGGACAGCGCCAGCGTCGAGGACGCGCCTCCTGCGATGACCTGCGCGACCTCGTCGAAGTAGCCGGCGCCGACTTCGCGCTGGTGACGGGTCGCGGTGTAGCCGTCGCGCTCCATCGCGAATTCGCGCTCCTGCAGGCGCACGTAGGCGGTCATGCCCTCCTGCGCGTAGCCGCGCGCCAGGTCGAACATCGCCGCGTTGAGCGCGTGGAAGCCGGCCAGCGTGATGAACTGGAATCGGTAGCCCATCCGCCCCAGCTGGCGCTGGAACGCGGCGATCTCCCAATCGGACAGGTGCTGGCGCCAGTTGAAGGACGGGGAGCAGTTGTAGGCCAGCAGCTTGCCGGGGTGCTCGGCGTGGATTGCGGCCGCGAAGCGCTCGGCCTCGTCCAGGTCCGGCGTGGATGTCTCGCACCACAGCAGGTCGGCATACGGCGCGTAGGCCAGCCCTCGGCCGATCGCGGAGTCCATCCCGGCTTTGGTCACGAAGAATCCCTCTGAGGTGCGCTCGCCGGTGAGGAACGGCTCGTCGCGCTCGTCGATGTCGCTGGTCATCAGGGCGGCCCCGAGCGCATCGGTGCGGGCGATCAGCAGCGTCGGAACGTCGAGCACATCGGCGGCCAGCCGGGCGGCGGTCAGCGTCCGGATGTGGTGGCCGGTCGGAACAAGCACCTTGCCGCCCATGTGGCCGCACTTCTTCTCGGCGGCGAGCTGGTCCTCATAGTGGACGGCCGCGGCCCCGGCCTCGATGAAGCTCTTCATCAGCTCGAAGGCGTTGAGCGGGCCGCCGAAGCCGGCCTCGGCGTCGGCCACGATGGGCGCCATCCAGTGGGTGTCTCCGCCGCCCTCCGCGGTCTGGATCTGGTCAGCTCGCAGCAGCGCGTTGTTGATCCGCCGCACGAGTGCGGGGGCGCTGTTGGCCGGGTACAGGCTCTGGTCGGGGTAGACCTGCTCGGCGAGGTTGGCGTCGCCGGCGACTTGCCAGCCGCTGAGATAGATCGCATCGAGGCCTGCGCGGACCATCTGCACGGCCTGGCCGCCGGACAGCGCTCCCAGCGCGGCGAGGTAGTCGCGCTCGGTGAGCAGATCCCACAGCCGCTGCGCCCCGGCGCGGGCGATGGTGTGCTCGACGGGGACTGACCCGCGGATGCGGATGACATCCGTGCCCGAGTAGCTGCGCATGACGCCCCGCCAGCGCTCGCTGTTGGCCCAGCCGCGCTCGAGCGTGGCTGCGTCGCTTTCGGTGTTCAGATCGACCGTCATGGCGTGGCTCCTCAGCGTCGGGATAACATGAAGCTCTGCGATCATTCACTGAAGTTGGCCTCTTTAGCCGCCTCATGGGGGGAAAGAATGGCTGAACTTGCCTCAGAGCGATGGAACGCTGAAACTTCCGCGCTCGATCCGTTGGTCTTCGGTCAGCGACTCCGCCACCTGCGGCGGACTCGCGGGCTCACGCTGGACTCCCTCGGTGAGCGCGTGGGGCGCAAGGCGCCGTACCTGTCGATGGTCGAGAACGGCAAGCGGGAGCCGGGACTGTCGCTGATCGATCGGCTTGCCGCGGCCTTGGATGTCAGCGTGAGCGAGCTGCTGGCCGCGGCCCCGC
Source organism: Egibacteraceae bacterium (assembly GCA_035513815.1). Taxonomy (GTDB): domain Bacteria; phylum Actinomycetota; class Nitriliruptoria; order Euzebyales; family Egibacteraceae; genus DATKBU01. The sequence goes on along the minus strand of DATKBU010000340.1, from coordinate 1,090 downwards.
CCACCCGGCGCTCCGAGCTGGAGATCGCGTTCGAGCGCGCCCAGTCCGATCCGATGTACCAGCGGCTGGATCTTCCGCCGCTGAAGCCGTCGGCGCGCCTGCCTGACGAGGCGCTGGAGCACCTGGTGGCGCTGTTCGGGGAGGCGAAGCGCCGCACGCAGATCCGCGCGGCCACGCCGGAAGAGGCGCGTGTGGGCAACGCCGCGCTGCGCCATCAGATGCGCGATCGCGGCAACTACTTCGCCGAGATCGAGCAGGCGGCCCGCAAGGCGCTCGACGCCGCGGGCTACGACGGCGCCGGCCCGGTGCCCCAGCGCATGGTCGTGGACCTGGCAGCGCATCTGGGCTTTGCCCTGCGCCAGACCCACGATCTGCCCTCCGGCGTTCGCTCGGTGACCGATCTGCGGCATCGGCGCATCTACATCCCTCAGCGCGACGCGCTGGAGCCTCAGGCGGCGCGCTCCGTGGTCCTGCAGACCCTCGGGCACTTCGTGCTGGCGCACGAGGACCCCCGCGACTTCGCGGAGTTCCTGCGCCAGCGCGTCGAGGCCAACTACTTCGCCGGCGCGGTCCTCATGCCCGAGCAGGCGGCCGTTCCGATGCTGCAGCGCGCGAAGGCGGCGAAGGACCTGGCGATCGAGGAGCTGGAGGACTACTTCTCGGTGTCATATGAGATGGCGGCGCATCGGTTCACCAACCTGGCGACGAAGCGCTTGGATATCCCCGTGCATTTCGTGCGCTCCGACGCCGAAGGCATCATCTGGAAAGCCTACGAGAACGATGATGTGCCGTTCCCCGCCGACCCGGACGGCGCGATCGAGGGCCAGCGGCTGTGCCGGCGCTGGGGGACCCGCCAGGTGTTCTCCGCGGCCGACCGCTTCTCGATGCATTACCAGTACACCGACACGCCGCGCGGGACCTACTGGTGCGTCACGTACCTGGAGAGCGATCGCCAGCCGCCCGGCGCGGTCACCGTCGGCGCCCGCTTCGCCGACGCCCGCAGCTTCCGAGGCTGGAACACCCGCGTCCGAGCCGAGTCGGCGTGCCCCGACGGCCCCTGCTGCCGATCCGCCGCCGGAGAGCTCGACGC
>DATKBU010000339.1:0-19630 GCA_035513815.1 Egibacteraceae bacterium | reverse complement strand
CCGCCGGGGGCCGGCGGGGGCCGGCGGCGGTGCGGGGCCAGGCCGGGGCCAGTGCCGGGGCGGCGGTGCGGCGGCGGTCCGGCGGCGGGGCGGGGCCGGTGCCGGTGCGGGAGGCGGCCGGTTGCGGCGGGGTTCGTGCGTTCGCATGGGTTCTGAGAGGGGGCGGTGCGCGCCTGGTAACCTGCGCACGAACGCCAGTTCGAGCCGGCCCCAGGGCAAGCAGCCCAGCCCGAAGCCGGTTGAGCGAGGAGGCGATGTGCGTGTATTGGGGGTGGACCCTGGACTGTCTCGCTGCGGCGTCGGAGTCGTCGACGGGCCCGGGCACCGACCGACCGCTGTGCGGGCGGGCGTCATCCGGACGGCGCCGGGCGATCCTGTGGCCGAGCGCCTGCTGAAGCTGCGCGGCGAACTGCTCGCGCTGATAGCGGAGACCAGCCCAGACGCGGTGGCGGTCGAGCGGGTGTTCTTCAACGCCAATGTCCGCACCGCGATGGGTGTGGGGCAGGCGGCGGGGGTCGCCCTGCTGTGCGCCGCCGAGGCGGGCGTGCCGGTGGTCGAGTACACCCCCACCCAGGTGAAATCCGCCGTCGCCGGGAGCGGGGCGGCCGAGAAGGCGCAGGTCGGCTTCATGGTTCGCTCGCTGCTGCGGCTGGCCGAGACGCCCAGCCCGCCTGACGCGGCGGACGCCTTGGCCCTCGCGCTGTGCCATCTGCATCACGGGGCGGGTTTGGGCGGCGCGGCCGACGCCGCCGGCGCGGGCCAGATGCATCCTCGGCTGGCGGCCGCGCTCGCCGCGGCCGGCCCCGGAGCTCAGGTCGTGCGCGGAGGTGAGCGCTGATGGCGAGGCGAGTCGGGGAGCGGTGCCGATGATCGCGCTGCTGCGCGGGCGTGTCGCCGCGGTAAGCCTGGGCGACGTGGTCGTCGACGTCGCCGGCGTGGGCTACCGCGTTCGCATCGCCCCCGGCGAGGCCGTGGGCGTAGTCGGCGCCGAGCTCGTCCTGCACACGCACTTGGCGGTGCGAGAGGACGCGCTGACCCTGTACGGATTTCTCGACTCGGCCGCCCGGGACATGTTCTCCACGCTGCTCAATGTCACCGGCGTGGGCCCGAAGCTCGCGCTGGCGGCGATCGGCGCGCTTGGCGCGGGCGGCTTGCGACGGGCCGTGATCGCCGAGGACATCGACGCGCTCACGGTGGTCCCTGGCGTCGGCAGGAAGGGCGCGGCCCGAATGATCCTCGAGCTGAGAGAGCGCATGGGGTCGGCTGCGGTCGGGGACAGCGTGCCAGGCGGCAACGGGCACACAGGGCCGGGCTCCGCGCGCGAGGAGGTTCGCGAGGCGATGGCGGCGCTCGGCTACGCTGCCGGCGAGATCCAGGCGGCCCTCGACGCCGTCGGGAGCGACGCAGAGGCCAGCGTCGAGCAGCTCCTGCGCGCGGCGCTGCAGTCGATCGGCAAGTCCGCGGCGCGGCGCTGATCATGGAGAGCCGGCGGCCCGGCGGCAGCCATCCAGAGCCGGAAGGACCGCAGATGGACGAGATTCTCACCAGCGCCCAGACCATCGGGGACGCCGACCTCGACGCCTCACTGCGTCCGCGCCGGCTGGCCGAGTTCGTCGGGCAGCGCAAAGTCAAAGAGCAGCTGGCTCTGGTGCTCGAGGGGGCGCGGGGGAGAGGCGCTCCGGCCGACCATCTGCTGTTCAGCGGCCCGCCGGGGGTCGGCAAGACCAGCCTCGCGGGGATCGTCGCCGCCGAGATGGATGCGGATCTGCGCGCGACCAGCGGACCGGCGCTGGAGCGGCCGGGGGATCTCGCGGCGATCCTGACCAATCTGGAGGCAGGGGACGTCCTGTTCGTCGATGAGATTCATCGGCTCCCCCGACAGGTCGAAGAGGTGCTGTACCCCGCGATGGAGGATTTCCAGCTCGACATTGTGGTGGGCAAGGGGCCGGGCGCCCGGGCCATTCGCCTTCCGCTGCCGGCGTTCACGCTCGTGGGCGCAACGACGCGCACCGGCCTGATTACCGCACCCCTGCGGGATCGGTTCGGCTTCGCCGCCCGCCTCGACCTGTACAGCGCCGAGGAGCTCGCCACGATCCTCGTGCGCAGCGCTGAGATCCTTGACCTGCCGCTGGTCGAAGACGGCGCGCAGGAGGTCGCACGGCGGAGCCGCGGCACACCGCGGATCGCCAACCGCCTGCTCAAGCGGGTTCGCGACTATGCGGAGGTCCGCGCCGACGGCGTCGTCAGCAAGGAGGTCGCGATGGTCGCGCTGACCCTGTTCGACGTCGATGAGCGCGGTCTGGACAAGCTCGACCGCTGGGTCCTCGACGTGCTGTGCCGCAACTTCGGCGGGGGGCCGGTCGGGCTGTCCACGCTCGGCGTGGCGGTCGGCGAGGAGCCCGACACCGTTGAGGACGTCGTCGAGCCGTTCCTCATCCAGCAGGGCCTGCTGGCGCGGACTCCGCGCGGGCGCATCGCTACCGACGGCGCGTTCGAGCATCTTGGAATCGTCCGCTCGGGACCGCCGCCGGACCTCAACCTGTTCGAGGACTCCTGAACGCTGCTGGCCGGAAGCCTGCGGCGGGCGTCAGCCCCGCAGGGAGGCGGCTGAGCGGCGCAACAGGTCTGCTATCGTGGCCGCGCCCCGGATTCCGCCACCTTCGCGACCGGGCCGGTTGGCGCCGGTGGTCCCCACGAAAGCGAAATCATGGATAATCCTGTTGGTCTCCTGCTCCCCTGGATTCTGATTCTCGGGGTGTTCTACCTGTTGCTGATCCGCCCGCAGCAGCAGCGCGCGAAGCGGCATCGCGAGTTGGTCGGCTCGATCGCCCGGGGCGATCGAATCGTCACGATCGGCGGCCTGCACGGCACGGTGATCGACGCGGTGGATGAGGACACCCTGCGCCTCGAGGTGTCTCCCGGGACCGTCGTCACGCTCGCCCGCCAAGCCATCGGGCGCAAGCTCGTTGATGCGGACACCGGTGTGGCGGAGGACGATGGCCAGCTCTGAGTCGAACGAGGCCGAGGGCGTCCCAGTCGGCGGCAGGGACCGCACCGGGCACGAGCAGGTCACGCTCAAGGACTCGACGGGCCGCTCGAGGCTCCCGCTGCTCGACCAGGTCCAGGCTCACGAGCGGACCTCCGCGTTCATTGCGGCCGCCGATGAGTTCATGGGCGTGGCGGGCTTCACCGAGCACGGGTTCCGCCATGCCAATCTGGTCGGGCACATCGCCTTCAACGTTCTGACGCACCTTGACTACGACCCGCGGCTGTGCGAGCTGGCGGCGGTCGGGGGCTATCTGCATGACGTCGGCAACGTGGTCAGCCGATCGAACCACGGCCAGACGTCGGCGATGCTCGCCTTCGACCTGCTGAAGGAGCTCGAAGTCCCCCCAGCCGACATGGCCATGGTCATGAGCGCAGTCGGCAACCACGAGGAGCAGTACGGGATGGCGGTGTCGCCCGTGGCGGCAGCTGTGATCCTGGCCGACAAGTCCGATGTTCACCGCAGCCGCGTGCGCAAGGACGGCTCCATCGAGATGGATATCCACGACCGCGTGAACTACGCGGTGGAGTCGTCGTTCCTCCGGGTCGACCCTGACGCCGAGACCCTCACGCTGGAGCTCGCCATCGATACCAGCATCAGTCACGTGCTGGAGTACTTTGAGATCTTTCTGGAGCGGATGGTGATGTGCCGGCGGGCGGCGCTGATCCTGGGCCGCAACTTCAAGATCACCGTCAACGACGTCCCAATGCTGTAGCGGACGTCCGAGGAGCATCGAACATGGGCAAGAGCAGGCTCGCCTGGCTGCTGGCGGTGACGCTGGTCGTCGTCGCCGGCATGTGGGGCGCGATCCTGGGGATGGGCCTGAGCCCGAAGCTCGGCCTTGACCTGCGCGGCGGAATCACCACCACCTTGATTCCGGCGCCGGGTCAGGGCGCGATCGATCAGGAGGTGCTCGACCAGACGGTTCAGATCATCCGCCAGCGCATCGACGGCCTGGGTGTGGCCGAGCCCGAGATCGCCCGGCAGGGCGACACGATCTTGGTCCAGCTGCCGGGCGTGGCAGATCGCGAGCAGGCGCAGGAAGTCATCGGGCGCACGGCGCAGCTGCAGTTCCGTCCCGTGCTCGAGGTCATTCCCCCCGACGCCCCCGGCTACAGCGAGGCGGGCCAGCCGTGCGACGAGGCGCTCATCGGGCCACCCCCTGCAGATGAGGACGTGGTGCTGTGCGAACGCCAGCCCGAGCCAGGGCTGGACGAGCCCGAGGTCGGAACAGCTCCGACGAAATATCGCCTCGCTCCGGTCTCGGTGGCGGGCACCGACGTCGCGGATGCCCGCGCGGTGGCGCAGCAGCTGGGCAGCTGGGAGGTCCAGCTCGATCTGACCGGGGAGGGGGCCGATCGCTTCGCGGAGGTCACCGGGGCGCTGGCCTGTCAGGCGGTGGGCGATCCGCGCCGCCAGCTGGCGATCGTGCTCGATGACCGTGTGGAGATCGCGCCCCCGGTTGCCGAGGGCGTCGCGTGTGGCGTCGGGATCGGCGGCGGCCAGGCGACCATCACGATCGGCGGCGGAGAGCAGGAGGCCAAGCAGCTCGCGCTCGTGCTCCGCACCGGGGCGCTGCCCATCCAGCTGGACTTCGCCACTTTCCAGACCGTCTCACCGACGCTGGGGGTCAGCTCGCTGCAGGCGGGCCTGCAGGCGGGCCTGATCGGCTTCGTTCTCGTCGCGCTGTACATGATCCTGCTGTACCGCGGGATGGGGATCGCCGCGGTGGCAGAGCTGATGATGTTCGGCGTGGTCACGGTCGGCCTGATCATCCTGCTGGGCGAGTTCGCCGGATTCACCCTGACGCTGGCCGGGATCGCGGGGATCATCGTGTCGATCGGCATCGCGGCGGACTCCTCGATCATCTACCGCGAGCGATACCGCGACGAGATGCGCGCGGGCCGCACGGTCCGCACCGCCGCGGATCATGCGTTCCACAAGGCATGGCGGACCAACCTCACCGGCAACACCGTGTCGTTCCTCGCTGCCGTCGTGCTCTACTGGCTCGCCGTCGGGCCGGTCCGCGGGTTCGCGTTCACGCTCGGGCTGTCGACGCTGGTCGACCTGATTCTGTTCGGCACATTCACCCGCGCCCTGTTCGGCCTGATCGCCAGATCCCCCTCGCTGGCGGCCTCGAGGCTGGTAGGGCTGCGAGCCGGCGTGCCCGCCGAGTTGCGCGCGGCAAGTCGTGCCGACAGGGCGAGGAGGGCCAAGGTATGACAGCGAATGACCCCGAGGCAGTCGAGATCCCTGCCTCGCCGTCGCGACGGCGCGGTGGGCTGAGCCGCCTGCTCAATGGGCAGTCCAACATCGACTTCATCGGTCGCTCCAGGCTGTGGCTGTTCGTTTCGATCGCCTTGGTGGCGGTTGCAGTCGCCGGGCTTGCGTCGCGCCAGCTGAACCTCGGCATCGATTTCACCGGCGGCACAGCGTTCACGGTGGCGGACGCGACGCAGGAGTTCGACTCGGCCGATCTGCGGGGCGCGCTGGCCGACGCGGGGGTCAGCGAGGTCGTCGCGCAGGTGCTCGACGACGGTCAGGGGGCGCTGGTCACGACGTCGGCGCTGGAGGAGTTCGGCACCCAGCGCCAGAGCCAGATCATCGACCGCCTGGCAGCGGTGACCGGATCGAATCCTGAGAGCATCGACGTGAGCCAGGTCGGGCCGCGCTGGGGAGCGCACATCAGCCGTCAGGCGCTGATCGCGCTCGCGGTGTTCCTGATCCTGGTGGTGGCCTACATCACGATCCGCTTCGAGCTGCGAATGGCCGCGGCCGCCCTCGTCACGCTGGTCCATGACGTCGTCGTGACGGTCGGGATCTACGCCGTCAGCGGATTCGAGATCTCCCCGTCTTCGGTGATCGCGCTCCTGACCATCCTCGGCTACTCCCTGTATGACACGCTGGTTGTGTTCGACCGCGTCGATGAGGACACCCAGCGGCTGTCGTCGGTGTCCACCTCCACATACGGGGAGAGCGCGAACCGAGCGCTCAACGAAGTGCTGATGCGCTCATTGTCGACGTCGGCCACGTCGCTGCTTCCGGTCGGCTCGCTACTGTTCATCGGCGCGACGCTTCTGGGCGCGGACACGCTGCAGGATCTGGCGCTGGCGCTGTTCATCGGCATGGCGGTGGGAACGTACTCGTCCATCTTCGTTGCCACGCCGATGCTCGTCTGGCTCAAGGAGCGCGAGCCCCGCTACGCTGAGTTGAAGGAGCGGCTCTCTTCAAGACGGGGGGCCGCGGCCAGCTGAGCCCGGCGGTGAGGAAAGGATCTCAACCGATGCGGATCGAGATGGATACGTCCGTGCTGCGGGAGTCGGTGCGTGACATCCCCGACTTTCCCAAGCCCGGAGTGGTGTTCAAGGACATAACGCCGCTGCTGGCCGACCCGACCGCCTTCTCGACGGCCGTCGACGCCATCGTGGTGAGTTTCGGGCGCGGCTCGGTCGACAAGGTCGTCGGCATCGAGGCGCGCGGGTTCATCATCGCCGCGCCTGTCGCGTACCACTTCGGAGCGGGATTCGTGCCGCTGCGAAAGGCGGGGAAGCTGCCATACGACACCGTCGGCGAGTCCTATGAGCTGGAGTACGGCGTGGAGACGCTCGAGCTGCACGCGGACGCGTTCGCGCCCGGCGACCGCGTGCTCATCGTCGACGACGTACTCGCCACCGGCGGGACCGCCACGGCTGCCTGCAACCTCGTCGAGCGGGTGGGAGCCAAAGTCGCCGGCCTGGCATTCATCATCGAGCTGACGTTCCTCAACGGCGCGAAGCAGCTCGAGGGCCGCGACTACGTCAGCCTGCTCAAGTACTAGCTTCGTACTAGCTCGATCGGACCTTTCGACCGCGTGCTGTAACCCACAGCCTGCCGCGGGTACTCTGGTAGATCCAGCAGGTCAGCCCCGTCCGGCGACTGTCTCCCGGTCGCCCTCGCTGCCCGGTCCGGAGGTGGCCACGAGCGCTCACGATCGTCCGATTGCGGCGCCGCCCGAAGCACCCGAAACGCGGCGTCCGGATGACTCTGCTCCGAAAGAGTCCCGAGGCAGGCGGCGTGGGGGCGTCGCCGCGGTCGCGGCAGAGGAGATCGCACCCGCGCAGACACAGACCATTGCCCCAGCGGCGACTGAAGCGCTGCCGAAGGAGCACGCCCAGCCGAAGGACGCGCCGCCGAAGGACGCGCCGCCGAGGGACGCGCCGCGCAAGGACGCACAGCGCAAGGACGCACAGCGCAAGGACAAGCCGCGCAAGGACGCGCCGTCGGCGGCTGAGCCGTCTCGGCCGCGCCAGTCCGGTGTCAAGGGCGTGCTCTCGCGGATCTCGCGCTTCGAGCTGGGGCCTCAGATACCCGAGGCGCTTCAGCCGCTGATCGCTCAGCTCAAGCAGAGCTCGCCGCGCGTGGACGCGCGCGATGTCGTTCGCGCGTACCAGGTCGCCGAGGCCGCGCACTCGGGGCAGCTGCGACATTCGGGCGAGCCGTACATCGTTCATCCCATCGGCGTCGCGCAGGTGCTTGCTGAGTTGGGCATGGACACGGCGACCATCGTCGCGGCGCTGCTGCACGACGTGGTCGAGGACACCGAGCTGGAGATCGCCGACCTCGCTGAGGAGTTCGGCGAGCAGGCGGCCGCGCTTGTCGACGGGGTGACCAAGCTCGACAGGATCCAGACGACAAGCCGCGAGGAGCAGCAGGCCGAGAGCCTGCGCAAGATGCTCATCGCTATGGCCAGCGATGTGCGCGTGCTGCTGATCAAGCTGGCCGACCGCATGCACAACATGGCGACGCTTCACCATCTGCCCGATGCCAAGGGCAGGCGCATCGCCGAGGAGACCCTGGACATCTACGCGCCTCTGGCCCACCGCCTGGGGATGCAGCAGTTCAAATGGCAGCTGGAGGACATGGCTTTCGCGGCCCTTCATCCCAAGCGCTTCGAAGAGATCCGCGCCATGGTCGCCGAGCGCCAGCCCGAGCGGAACGAGTTCCTGGAGAAGGTGATCGCGCAGGTCGACGAGGAGCTGCGCGCGGTGAAGATCCGCGCCACGATCATCGGGCGGCCGAAGCACTACTACTCCATCTACGAGAAGATGGTCCTTCGCGGCAAGGAGTTCCGCGAGATCTACGACCTCGTCGGGCTGCGGGTCATCGTCGATTCCGTGCGCGACTGCTACGGCGCCCTCGGAACGCTGCACGCGATCTGGCGCCCGATCCCGGGGCGCTTCAAGGACTACATCGCGATGCCAAAGTTCAACCTCTACCAGTCGCTGCACACCACGATGGTGGGACCCGAGGGCAAGCCGCTGGAGGTGCAGATCCGCACCAAGGCGATGCACCGCACCGCCGAGTACGGCATCGCGGCGCACTGGAAGTACAAGCAGGCGCAGCGCACCGACGAGTCGGAGGCGCAGTGGCTGTCGCAGATGCTCGACTGGCAGTCCGACACCAAGGACTCCGGCGAGTTCATGCGCAATATCCGCCTGGATCTGTACGCCGACGAGGTGTTCGTCTTCACGCCGAAGGGCGACGTCACGGCGCTGCCCCGCGGATCGACGCCGATCGACTTCGCGTACGCCATCCATACCGAGGTCGGCCACCGCACTGTCGGCGCGCGGGTCAACGGTCGGCTGGTCTCCCTGGAGTACGAGCTGCGCAACGGCGAGACGGTCGAGATCCTGGTCGCCAAATCGCTGGACGCGGGTCCGAGCCGCGACTGGCTGGACTTCGTCGGGTCCTCGAGAGCACGCAGCAAGATCAAGCAGTGGTTCTCGCGGGAGCGACGCGTCGACGCGATCGAGAAGGGCCACGACGAGTTGCGGAAGGCGCTCGCCAAGCTGGGCGTCGGCTGGCGCAAGCTGATGTCAGGACCCGAGCTGCGGGCTGTCGCTGAGCAAATGAATCACCACGATCTGGACGCGCTGTATCGCGCGATCGGCGACGGCCACATCTCGGCCCATTCGGTCGCGCAGCAGCTCACCAGCCTGATCTCCGACGAGGACGAGGCAGACGAAGAGCTTCCCTCCGCGGTGCCGGACATGCCCGCCAGAACCTCCGAAGCGGTGGTCGTGGAGAACACCGACGACGTGTGGGTCACCCTGGCTCGCTGCTGCACCCCGGTCCCCGGCGACGAGATTCTGGGCTTCGTCACCAAAGGCCGCGGGGTCTCAGTGCATCGCGATGACTGCCCGAACGCCGAGGATCTCCGCAAGGATCCTGAGCGGCTGATCACGGTTCGCTGGGATGCCAACGCGCCTTCAAGCTTCCGAGTGACCATCCAAGTCGAGGCGCTGGACCGCAAGCATCTGCTGCGCGACATCACCACCGTCCTGGGCGACCTGCATGTGAACATCCTTCACGCGCAGGTCTCCACGCAGCGCGACCGGGTCGCGTACCTGCGCTTCACGTTCGAGCTCGCCGACATCGCGCACCTCGATCAGATCCTGTCTCAGGTGCGGCGCGTCGAGGCCGTCTACGACGCGTACCGCGTGGTTCCGCAGGCCGCCCGCGGCGCCCAGTCACCGTCGCGGATCTGAGCCCGGCGCGGCTTCAGGCGCTGGCCCGGTCGGAGGCGCTGACGGTGAGCTCGCGGAAGCGCTCGGCCGCGAGCGGGGGAAACGTCACCCGGAAGCGGCATCCTCCGCCCGGGGAGTCATCGAGCCGGACGCTGCCTCCGTGAGCCTCGGCCAGCGCTCGGACGATGTACAGGCCCAGGCCCAAGCCCCCGGCCCCGCTGGTGTGCGTGCCGCGGCCGAACTTCTCGAAGATGCTCTCCCGGTCTTCCTCCGGGATCCCCGGGCCCTCGTCGTCGACAGTGAGCACGACGCCGTCGGCCTCGCCCGCCAAGGTGACCGTGATGGTCGTCTCCGCGGGCGTGTACTTGACTGCGTTGCCGACGAGGTTGGTCACGATGCGCACGACCGCGTCGGGGTCGGCGACCCAGCTGAGCGGCTCGTCGGGCGTCACGAGCGTGAGCGTGCGGTTGCCGACTGTCTGCCGCAGCGCGCTGATGGCCTCAGCGACCGAGACGCTGACTTCGATCTCGCGCGGGTGAATCGACAGGGCGCCGTGACGCGCGCGCGACGTGTGCAGCAGATCATCGACCAGGCGGTCAAGACGCACGCCCTGGAGGCGGGCCATCTCGGCCAGCTCTGAGATCTGCTCGGTGCTGAAGCGCTCCGCGCCCTTGCCGATCGTGGCTGCCAGCCCGATCAGCGACGTCAACGGGGTGCGCAGCTCGTGGCTCACCATGGCGAGGAACTCGTCCTTGAGGCGGTCCAGCTCGGTGAGGCTGCGGACCGTCTCCTGGGTGGCCAGGTAGTTACGGGCGTTGTTGATCGCCGCCGCGGCCGTCTCGGCGAACACCGCCACAGAACGTAGGTCGTACTCGGTGAATGGTTCGCGGGCCACTCCGGCCGCGAGATTGAGCACGCCGACGAGCTCGTCCCGGATCTGCAGCGGCACGATCAAAGCGGTTCCCTCGTGCGAGGCGCGCGGTGAGGCGCTGTGGCGTCCGGAGACCAGCAGCGCATCGCGGTTCTGGACTGCGCCTCCTGACAGCCCTTGATGGATGCTCTGGCGCTGACCGAGGCGAGCGGTCGAGACCCCGCGGATGGCGACGACCTCCATCATGAGCGGGTCGTCAGAGCAGACGAGCTGAATGGATCCGTCGACGGCGTCGAGCAGCTCGTAGGCGGATCGGAGGATGACATCCAGGACCGCATGCAGGTCGAGGCTGGAGTTCATGGCCCTGCTGGCCTCGAGCAGCGAGTCGAGCTCGGTTACGCGCGCGACCAGCGACGCGGTGAGCACGCGCTCTTCGACGAGGAGGGTGGTGAGACGGCGAAGCGCGATCTCACGCTCTGCGACATACCCGAAGACGGCAACGAGCAGCGCCAGCAGGCCCAGGCGGACGCTGCGGAGATCCAGCAGCTCGGACAGCCGGTCCGACAGCACTTCATAGCCGATTGCGAGGATGAGCGTGGGGACGGCCAACCCGACGACCAGCGACAGCAACCAGAGCTGAGATCGGCGGCGGTTGACATCTTCGAGTCGGGGCACGGTGAGTTCCCGCAGCCCGGCGGTGCGCGCGAGGTCGCGCGTGTCGGCCTCCATATGACCATCCTCGGAAGGACCCCGAAGATTCTGTAGCCAGAATTGTCCGCCTCGCAGAGTGATCTGGACCCAACGAGGCGCCCGGGGCTTACGCTGGACCGATGAGCGCGCCCGCCCGCCCCGCGGAGCCGATTCTGCACGTTGACATGGACGCCTTCTATGCCTCTGTCGCGGCGCTGCGGGATCCGTCGCTAGCGGGAAAGCCTGTCGCGGTAGGCGGCGCTGGCGGCCGCGGCGTCGTCGCGAGCGCTTCGTACGAGGCGAGGGCTCACGGGGTGACCTCGGCCATGCCGATGTCCCGCGCTCGCAGGCTGTGCCCAAAGCTTGTGGTCGTGGCGCCCGATTTCAGCGCGTATCAGCGCGTATCGGAGGCGCTGATGACGCTATTGCGATCAGTGACCCCGCTCGTCGAGCCGCTCTCGCTTGACGAGGCGTTCTTGGACGTCGGCGGCAGTGTGCGTCTATTCGGCTCGCCGGCCGTGATCGGCGAGGAGCTGCGCCGTCGAATCCGCAGACAGCTCGGCCTGCCGGCCAGCGTCGGGGTGGCCGCCAACAAGTTCCTCGCCAAGTTGTGCAGCGGCAAGGCAAAGCCCGACGGGCTGCTGCACCTACCAGCCGGCGCAGAGCTGGAGTTCCTCCACCCGTTGGACATCCGCGATTTGTGGGGCGTGGGGCAGCAGACGGCGGCCAGGCTGCAGAGCGCGGGGATGGCCACCGTCGGCGACGTCTTGGCCGCGCCGCTTGCGGCCCTGCGCAAGCTTGTCGGCGATGCGTCTGCCCAGCAGCTGTCGCAGCTGGCGAGAGGCATCGACGTGCGGCGCGTAACGCCCTATGACTCGGCAAAGGCGATGAGCGCCGAAGAAACGTTCGAGCGCGATGTGCGCGATTCAGCGGTGCTGCGCCGGGAGCTGCTGCGCCTCGCGGAGCGTGTGGCGCCTCGGCTGCGGCGGGCGGGCGTGGCGGGTCGCACGGTCACGGTCAAGGTGCGCAGAGCCGACTTCACTACGGTGACGCGCTCGCGCACGCTGGCGACGCCGGTGGATCAGGCGAACCACTTGCACGACATCGCCATCGATCTGCTCGCCGCAGCCGGCGCCGACCAGGCGCCAGTGCGGCTCATCGGCCTCGCGGCCAGCGGTCTCGTCGCGGCCGAGGCCGCCCGCCAGCTGAGCATCGGCGACGACGATCGCTGGCGGCTTCTCGAGCACACCGCAGACGAGGCCCGCGAGCGCTTCGGCGACAGCGCGATGCGCCGAGCGGCGCTGCTCGGCGACGGGCCGCCCGGCAGCGGCGACGCCGCTCCAGCGGCTGATGCGTGGCGGCAGCACCCGACCCCCCGCGAGACATAGGCGTCGCCGTCGCCGAAGTCCGCAACCCGTGTGCGTGGACCGCGGCGCCCAATGCGCGACGGCGTGCGTTTGCGGACGTCAAGTGGGGCATGTTCAGGTCGCGCAAGTAGCCGACGGATCCGTATACTTCGAGCACAGGAACGAACTCGGAGCCGCGCGATGCCACTCTCCGATCGCGAGAAGCGAATTCTCTCCGATATAGAGGCGCGCCTCCGCGCCGACGATCCGAAGTTCGCGAAAACGGTCAGCACCACGACGGTCTCATCGCGCGCTCGTCGCCAGGTCAAGCTGGCGCTGGCGGGTCTCGCCCTCGGGTTCCTGCTGCTGTTCGGCATCATCATCCACATCGGATACGGCATCGCGGGCTTCATCGTGATGCTGATCAGCGCGGTCTATGGCGGGAACACGCTCAAGCGACTGGGCGACGGCGGCGGCGTGGGCGACGGCGCGATACGCGGCGGCCTGCGCCGGTATCTCAACTCCAACGGCGATCGCGACGACGAGCCGCGGGCCTGAAGCCAGCGCCTGCAGCGAGCCGAGCGGATCGCCTCGCGGACGGTCTCGGCTCAGGAGCCTTCCGCCGAGCGCCTCCTGACCAGGCCGGATATCAGGTCCAGCACACGCCCTGCTCGCCTGTGCGTCTGGGCCGTCGCCGCCCGCCCGCCGGCGGTGAGGCGCTGGAGGCGCGTGAGCCCGCCGAGCAGATCGCGCTCGAGCGCATGGCCGCCGATCTCGGCATCGCGCGCGGCCTCCTCGGACACGTGCCTGGCATACCGCGCACGCCCGATGTGGGCCGCGAGCCCGACCGCCTCGGTGTGCTCGCCGGCCAGTCTGCGCAGGAACTCTGCATCGGTGTCGGCGAGGTGCCGCCGCACGCCCAGTCCCCAGCCGAGCCGCTGCATGCGGGCGCCGACGTGCAGAATGCGCTCGCGCGGCGCGCGCGCGGACGCAGCGGCCCGACGGCGGGTCGCCAGCCCGAGGCCGATCGCGCCCGCGATCATTGCAGCCGCAGCCGCCATGGACAGGCCTCGGACGGCGGCCCGACCCGCTCCTGTTCGGCTGACGGTGTCCTGAAGCGCTTGGTCGGGGATATCGCCGAGGCCAGGATTGAAGAACTCCTGGTCGTAGGGGATATTGCTGAGCGGAGCGCCGCCGGCGGCGATGGGCGGGCGCAGCGTCGTGGCCGGCGCAAGGTCGATGCGCGTCGGCACCAGTACGTTGCCGTCACCGCGAGGGGTCGGCTCGAACGCGATCCATCCATATTCGGGGAACAGCACCTCCACCCATGCGTGGAGATTCACGCTGGACACCCGATACGTGTCAGTGCGGCCCTCCACGAGCACGCCTGGGGTGTAGCCGACCGCCAGCCGGGCCGGGATGTCAAGGGTGCGCAGCATCACCGCCATCGTGCCGGCGAACTGCTCGCAGTAGCCGGTGCGATGCTCCAAGAAGGAGACCATCGCCCGTCCGCTGTGACCGGGTGGAGGATTCAGGGAGTAGTTCCAGGTCCGCAGCTGCTCCTGAATCGCCATCGCCTGCTCGAACGGCGTCACGGCCCCCGCTGCGTCGACGATCTCGCGCGCCAGCTGGCCGACCTCGGGCGGGACGTTGTCCGGTAGCGCGGTCAGCGCGCCGCCGGGATTGAACGAGCGATAGCGGTTGAGCGCGTCGGCATCGGGCGAGGGGATCCGCGAGACCACCTGATAGATCTCGCCCGGGCGCAGGCCGCGGTCCTTGGGGGTCACCAGCGTCGACAGCCGCGAGTCGTACTGCAGCTGGGCTCCCTCGGGCGGCTCGACGGAGCTGGGCTGGTAGGGAGCTGGCGCGAAGATCGCGATGCCCGCCCCCTCGAGCACCTCGACTTCGACTGGGACGCGCTCGGCGCTGCGCACACGCGCGCCGCCGTCGAGGGGGGCTTGCATGACCGACGCGCGAACGCCGTCGTTGGTCCACTGCTCCAGCTCGTCGTAGACGTCAAGGGCGGTGATCCGCAGATACACAGGTCGCGGGCTGGTGACCTCCAGCAGCGGCTGGTCGTCGTTGGCCACGAGGCTCGAGCGGATGCTGACGATCGGATTCGCGGTCAGCGTCGACCGCGAGATGCCGCGCAGGTCGTACCAGCCGGGGTCGCCGTAGCCCGGCAGCAGCCCTGCCACGAGCCCGCTGGCTGCGATCGCCGCGCAGATCATGAACCATCCGCTCGAAGTGCCCCCAGCGGCTAGGCGCCGCGTCTGGCTGCCGGGAGCGACGACTTGCTCGCCCCAGCGCGCGATGTCCTCGCTCGCGTGGGCCCGAAGCAGCAGCGCGGCGGCCAGCAGCAGCGGCGCCGCGGCGACCCAGGAACCGCTGGGCGAGCCCTCGATCGCCAGCGGCACGGCCCACAGCACCAGAGCGATCGCGATCGCGCGCAGCGGGGCGCGCCCTCGGAAGATCAGTCCGTCGACGGCGTAGGCGACCGCCCACACGCCGGTGACCGTGATGAACAGAATCGGCGGTTCGGCAAACGCGGGAGCT
This sequence comes from Egibacteraceae bacterium, assembly GCA_035513815.1. Lineage (GTDB taxonomy): Bacteria > Actinomycetota > Nitriliruptoria > Euzebyales > Egibacteraceae > DATKBU01. The sequence goes on along the minus strand of DATKBU010000339.1, from coordinate 4,615 downwards.
GTGCGGATCTGTATCAGCTCCATCCCGTAGGTCCACAGTTCCCATGCAGCCCGCGCGGTGTCCAGCGTGGGGATCGCGCCGGCGACGAGGGTCTCGCGGAAGTAGGCCGCGGACACGAATGCGACCCATCCGGCGACGGTGGCCAGCAGCGTCGCCGGCCACCCGAGCGCCGCCTTGCGGCAGCCCCACGACACGCCGAGGGCGAGCAGTCCCGCACCCAGCACAGGAGGAAGGAACTCATAACCCATGAACACGCGGGTGAGCGGCAGGCACGCGGCGACGAGCAGGAGCACGACGGCCGCCGTCAGCTCTACGCCGCCTGCGGCGCGCCGCCGATCCTGGTCGGGGCCGCGTGAGGGGGCAGGCGCCGCGGCGCGGCCGTCGGGCTCTGCGCGGACGCCTTCGGGGCGGGTCAGCACGGCGGTCATATGCCGCCTCCCGCTGGTGTGCCTGCGGCGGGCCGCAGCGCGGCGTGCTGGACGCTGCGCGCCTGCGCCATGGCGGACGGGTCCGTGACGGAGCGCCACGCGTCGGCCACGGACTGTCCCGGCGCGAGCGTGGTCGCCCGCCATCCCGAAGCGCTGAGAATCCCGGCCAGCTCGGCGGCCTCCGTGAGCCGCCGCCCGTCGGCGCGATCGCGCCGCAGGTGCGCGCTGGGATCGACGATCAGCGCGATGCGCACGCGGAAGCGGCGCCCTCCCGAGATCAGCGCCTGCACTTCGGGGTGGCGGGAGAGGGCGCCGCGCTGCGCCGCGCTGGCAGACCTCGGACCCAGAACAGCGAGCAGGAGACCCTGTCCGCCGGCGCGCAGCTGCTCCAGGGCCGGCACCAGCGCATCTGACCTGGAAGCTTCAAGTTCGGCAAGGCGATCCAGGAGCGTCGCCCGGGGCTGCACGACCGCGGGCTGCCGATCCGCGTCAGTGAGAAGCCGCACGCGGTACTGCGCATCAGTCAGATGGCACACCAGGCTCGCCGTCGCCGAGATCGCGCGCTCGAGGCTGGACGTCGGGCCGGCGCCCTCGTGCGCGTGTGCGCGAGCGTCGCACAGCAGGGTCGCCTGCGGCTGCCAGGGCAGCTCCTGCTGGCGGATCATCAGGGTGCCGCGATGCGCGGTCGACGGCCAGTGCACCTGGCGCAGGTCGTCGCCGCTGACGTACTCGCGCATCGTATGGAACTCGTCGCCGCTGGTGAACAGCCGACGAGCCTCGCTCGCGCCTGATCCGTGGTCAGACTGAGGGTTGCGCCCGTCCGACAGCGGCTCGATCCTCGGATAGACCACGACTTCGACGCCGTCGGTCGACTGCCTGACCCATTCGGTCAGCCCCAGCGGATCGCGCGCGCGGATGCGCAGCGGCCCGATGCGGTAGCGCCCGCGCGAGCGCCCTTCGATCACGTAGCGAAGGGTCACCTGCTGGCCGGGGGCGATTCCGGGCACCACGAAGCGCGGTGGAGCAGCCAGCAGGTACGGGCAGCTGTCCTCGATCAGCAGCAGCGACGCGGGAAGCCGGATGTCGTTGCGTAGCGTCAGGTCGACCTCGGCGGCGCCGTCGGCATCGATTCGCGTGCCGCTGACGCTTCGGCGAAGCAGAAAGCTCGCGGTCGTCAGGCGAGTTCCCGCCGCCGCGAGCGCGACCGCGGCGGCCCCCGCCGCGGCGACGATGAAGAGCTCGGGGATTCCCAGCGCCCGCCCCGCCAGCCACGCGCCCGCTGAGCCTGCGAGCAGCCCGACCCCGCGGCGGGTCAGCATCGCGCTACAGCTCGCTCGCCGGGATCGGCACGGATGCGAGCAGCTGGTCGATGATGTCCGCGGCCGAGTGCTGAGCCATCTGCGTCTCCGGCGCGAGGATGAGCCGGTGGCCCAGAACGGGCTGCGCCAGCTGCTTGACGTCGTCGGGGATGACGTAGTCGCGCCCGCCCGCCGCGGCCAGCGCGCGCGAGGCCCGCAGCAAAGACAGCGATGCGCGCGGCGAGGCGCCGAGCGTCAGCCCTGGGTGGGTTCGGGTCGCGCGCACGAGATCCACGACGTAGCGCTTGACGGGTTCGGAGCAGTGGATCTGGCGGACACCGGTGATCATCGCCGCGACTTCCTGCGCGTCGGTTACCGGGCCCAGCGTCGCGACCCGATCCTCGTGCCCGTGGACGTCCAGCACCTCAAGCTCGGCATCGAGTGACGGATAGCCGATCGACAGCCGCATCATGAATCGGTCCCGCTGCGCTTCAGGGAGGGGATACGTGCCCTCGAGCTCGATCGGATTCTGCGTGGCCATGACCATGAACGGGACGCCCAGCTCGTGGGTCGTGCCGTCGACCGTGACGGTGCGCTCCTCCATCGCCTCGAGCAGCGCTGACTGCGTCTTCGGGCCGGCGCGGTTGATCTCATCGCCTAGCAGCACATTGGCGAACACGGCGCCTGGCTTGAACTCGAAGTCGCCGTGCTCCTGGTTGAACACGGTGACGCCGGTGATATCGCTCGGCAGCAGGTCCGGAGTGAACTGCACGCGCCGGGAACTGCACGCGATGGAGCGGGCGATGGCCTTGGCCAGAAGGGTCTTGCCGACGCCCGGCACGTCTTCGAGCAGCAGATGCCCTTCGCCGAGGAGCGCGACGAGCGCCAGACGGATGACCTCGGGCTTGCCTTCGACGACGCTGCCGACGTTGGCTTCGATCTCAGCGAAGCGCGCCGCGATCTGCCTGGCGTCGGAACCCAGCTGGCGTTCAGTAGTCACGCGCGCTCCCTGACGCGTCGGGCCCCCGTGTCGCACCTCGCGGAGGGCGCCGTACCCGTTTCATCTTAGCGACGCGCGCCGCCGCGCCAGCGGGCGTTTCGGGCCGCGTCCCCCGGCGCCGATCGATCACCTACCATACGCGGCGCTATGACTGACAGCTCCCCGGCTGGTGACGGCGCCGACCGCACGGTCGCGCTGACCCGGGGCGCGCGAACTGCCGCTCGCCTGCGACGCGCGGCCAGCGAGGCGTTCGCTGAGCTCGGCTGGCAGGGGACCAGGGTCGAGGACATCGTGCAGCGCGCCGGGGTCAGCCACGGGACGTTCTACACGTACTACGAGAACAAGTCAGCGGTGCTCGCCGACTTGGTGCGCTCCACGCAGCAGGATCTCGCGTCGCTGGCTGAGGCCCCATGGGAGGCCGACGATGTGCGCGGCGCCCTCACGCGCGTCATCGGCGGCTTCCTCGACGTCTACAAGCGCGACAGCGTGACGATCAGGACCTGGCTCGATGCCGCCAATGATGAGCCGGTCTTCAGCGAGCTGTATCGCGAGTCTCGCGAGATGTTCATCGCGCGCGTCGGCGATTACGTTTCCAAGGCTGTAGCGGTGTCGGGACGTCATGCGGGCCCGCCCCCGCACATCGTCGCCTCGGCGCTGGCAGCGATGGTCGAGCATTTCGCCTACTGCTGGGCCGTCCTAGGGGAGTCCCACGAACGCAACGACGCCGTCGACGCGCTGGTGCATGTATGGGGGAGCGCGCTGAACAGCCTCGCGGGCTTTCGGATCGTTCGCCCCGAGTAGCTGCGCGGCCGGACGCCCGCGATCCGGGCGGATCGCGCAGCCGCCGCGGCCTTACCCGCGAGCTCGCGTCGGCCCCGCCGCCATCGGGCGCTCGCAGTCTCGGTGCTACAGTGGCGCGGCCGTCGGCCGGCGCCTTGAGGGCGGATTCCCTGCGGGCGCTCGTCGGTGGCAGGAGGACGGCGTGGACGCTGGCTCAGCCACCCAGCGGGTGCGACTCGCGTCGCTGCCCGACGCAGGATCGCCCGTCGCAGCGGCGAACGGGCAGGACTCGGCTGCGCCCAGCGAGCGGACTGCAGCCGATCCTGACCGCGACGGGGTCCCTCATCCACTTCCCGGCTCGAACGGCTCCGGCAAGGCGCTGGTCCTCAACGCGACCATGGAGCCGCTGTGCGTCGTGCCTGCTCGGCGCGCTGTTGTCCTCGTGATCTCGGAGAAGGCGGATGTGCTGCACACCAACGGCCACCGGTTCCGCTCCGAGCATCTGGATCTCGCCGCTCCCTCGGTTCTGCGCCTGAGGCGCTTCGTCCGTGTCCCGTACCGTCGCCGCGCGGCGCTGAGCCGGCGCGGCGTGTTCATCCGCGATGACCACGTCTGCCAGTACTGCGGGCGCACGGCTGAGAACGTGGATCATGTCCTGCCGCGCAGCCGAGGCGGAGCGCACGAGTGGGAGAACGTCGTCGCCGCCTGCCGGCGGTGCAACAGCAGAAAGAAGGATCGAACGCCAGCCGAGGCGCAGATGACGCTGCTCCGCGCGCCGTTCGCGCCCCAAGCCGCGTTCTGGCTGATCGTCGCCGTCGGCGGGGTGCAGCCTGACTGGCACGTGTATCTCGGCGACACGCTCAGCGCCGGCTGAGTCTCGCCCGGCCAGGAGCCTGACGGCGCGGATCGCGTCCGCGCCCGCTCGGCTGCTACGGGCGCTCCTGCGCGGCGCGCCCGGCGGGCCCGGACCGATCATCGAGCCTGGCGACCTGCTGGTCGTAGCTGGCCAGCACCTGGCGAAGCTGCTCGGCAGCCTCGCGGGGCAGCTCGCCCTCGGCGCCGTGCAGCGCCCAGCGAGCCGCGCTGATCAGGCTCGCCAGCTCCATCGA
>DATKBU010000338.1:0-2118 GCA_035513815.1 Egibacteraceae bacterium | reverse complement strand
CGTTCGCAGGCCGCCGCGGTGGGCGATTCGCTGGAGGACCGCACCATCGCCTCCGCAGTGGCGACGTACCTGCAGGTCAGCAATGGGCACGGCGCTCCCGGCGGCAACATCTTCGCTGTTCCCGGCGCGATGGGCTCAGGATTCGCCGATGCGGTGGCCGCGCTGCTCGGCGCCCGAGACCGAGAGCCCTTCCCGAACTTGAAGATCTAGCGACACATGCGTCGCTTGATCCACAACTTCTGGACGCCCCAGCTGGTGCGGCGGCCTCGGGCGTTCGCTGGGCCCGCTTACGCCACGGGGGTCACACCTCGGCGTCGGCATCGCCGCGCGGGGCTGATATGACAGGCTGGGGGTCGGCGTGCAGGACCGCTTCGCCTTGGGCGGGCTGCTGACTGAGCTCGGCCGCAGCCGAAGCGGCTTCTTCGGCGCGCTCATCCGCGGCGACCCATGGGATCCGGGTCTGCCACACGTGCTGGATCAGCACATTGATCGCAGCGACGGCCGGCACGGCCAGGAGCAGGCCGAGGATGCCGTACAAAGTCCCCGCAACCAGCAGCGCGAGCAGCACGATCATGGGGTGCAGCTCCACGGTGCGACCGACTACCACAGGGCTGACCACGTGATTGTCGACCTGCTGCACGGCCGTGAGCACTACCACGACGAGGAGCGCCTGGGTAATTCCTCCATCAGTCAGCAAGGCGACGGAGACGCCGAGCAGTCCCGCGACCAGCGGGCCGATCAGCGGCACCAGGTTCGTCACCCCCGCGATGATCCCGATAACCAGCCAGAACGGCAGCTGGATCGCGGCCAGCATCAGCGTCGACGCCACCCCGACGAACAGCGCCACGAGCAGCTGGCCGCGGACATAGCCGCCGACGACCCGCCCGAGGTTGCCCGCGACCTCCTGAGCCTCGGCGCGGTGCCGCGGCGGAATGGCCTGCCTCGTGACTCGCGCCAGCCTTGGGAGGTCGACCAGGACGTAGAACGCCAGCACCGGGCCGACGACGAACACCAGCAGCAGATGCAGCAGGCCAGTCGCGAGCCCGCCGATGCCGCCGAGCAGCGCGAGGGCCGCGGTGCGGTTCTCCTCCGCGCTGAGGAACTGGCGGATCGCCTCACCCATCTGCTCAGGATCCGTCGCAGGGCCGACGCGAACGTTCATGCCGATCGCCTGGAGGACGTCGTTGACGCCCGAGATGAAGCGCGGTCCCAGCTCGGGCGCGGCCTGAGCGAACCTGGCCAGCTGCTCGGCGAGCAGCGGAAGCAGCAGCCCGCCGGCGGCCACCACCCCGAGCCCGAAGATCACGTACGCCAGCGTGGTACCCAGCCAGCGCGGATACCCGCGGCTATGCAGCGCCGAGACGATCGGGTTGAGCAGGTACGTGATGATGATCGCCAGCAGGACGGGCGGCAGGATCACTGAGAACGTGGGCCACAGCAGACGGGCGGCCGCCCAGATGAGCACGAGTACGCCCACAGCGAGCCAGACCCGATAGGTCGCTCGCTTGAGCCTGGCCTCAGAGGGCGAGGGCGGCTGCGCCTCCATCAGCTGATCCTACTTGTGCGCCCAGTCTCTGCCGACCACGACGTGGAGATCGACGCGCTCCGAGAGATTGGGATTGGGGCCGACCTCCCCGAACCGCGCGTTGCGCGCGCGCATGGCCTCGGCAGCCGGCTGGTTGCCGCGCGTGTACAGCACTGTGGTCCTGTCACGGTCTATGGCAGGGCTGAGCCGGATCACGTCGTAGCCCAGCTCGGTCAGAATCCTCGCTGCCTCGCGCACCGCCGGCCAGCCGCCGCCCCCCTCGAGCACTTGCACGGTCGTGCGCGACGGCGCGGGCGCGGCCGCGATCAGCGCTTCGCCAGGATCCGGCGCCGGAGTGGGAGTGGGAGTGGGAGTGGGAGTGGGAGTCGGGGTCGGAGTGGGTGTTGGGGTCGGAGTGGGGGTTGGCGTGGGCGTTGGCGTGGGCGTCTCAGTCGGGGACGGCGTGGCCGGGGGCGACGCGGTCTCGAACGGGTCCGGAGGCGGGCCGGTAGGGGAAGGGTCCGCGGTCTGGTCGTCCGCGCCAAGGGTGTCCTCGCCGCCGTCGGCCAGTCGCTCGGTCTGGCTGCGCCCGA
>DATKBU010000337.1:0-4760 GCA_035513815.1 Egibacteraceae bacterium | reverse complement strand
ACGACCTGGCCGACGCGGTCACCGCCGGGCGCCGCGAGGAGTTCGCAGACTTCTCCTCGTTCACCGCGGAGATCCCCGACCCGCAAGCCGAATCGACGTTTCTGGACAGCCGGCTGGACTGGGGCGAAGCGGCCACGCGAGACGGCCGGCGGCGGCGCGCGCTGTGGCGGGACCTGCTCGCGCTGCGCGCCGCGCAGCCAGCTCTGCGCAGCGGCCGGCGCGACCTGGTCGAGGCGCTGACGGTCGACAAGGACTGCCTCGCGTTGCTGCGACGGGACCCCGACGGTCAGGGCGGCGCCCTGATCGCCGTGAACCTGGCCGAAGCCGAGCAGCAGCGAGGGCTGAGGATCGCGCCCGTCCGCTGGTCGGTGCTGCTCAGCTCCGACGACTCAGCCTATGGAGGGGCGGGTGCGGCGGCTACGATGACCGCAGCTGGCAGCGAGAGCGTGCTCACACTCCCGCCCAGGTCAGCGACCATATTGACCGCCCGTCCGTCCTCATAGCTGGAATCCGCGTGCAGCCGTTTGTCCTCCATGCTCACTTCTATCAGCCGGAGCGTCTGAACCCTTGGACTTCTCGGCTGGATCCTGAGCCCTCTGCCGCTCCGGACCGGGACTGGAATGAGCGGATCCTGCGGGAGTGCTATGCGCCGAACGGCGCGGCTCGGATCCATGACGACGGACGGGGGATCCGCGCCATCGTCAACAACTACGAGCGCCTGTCCTTCAACTTCGGGCCGACGCTGCTGTCCTGGATGGAGCGCACCCATCCTCGGACCTACGCGCGGATCCTGGATGGCGACTGGCGAAGCCGGGTGCGCACGGGCCACGGCAACGCGCTGGCGCAGGCGTACAACCACATGATCCTGCCGCTGGCCAACGACCGCGATCGGGCCACCCAGATCCGCTGGGGCCTGGCCGACTTCCGCAGCAGGTTCCGCCGCGACGCTGAGGGGATGTGGCTGCCGGAGACCGCGGTCAACCCGGCCACCATCGACGCGCTGATCGACGGCGGCGTGACGTTCACGGTCCTGGCGCCCCACCAGGCGGCGCGCGCGCGCCCCAGCGGACAGGGCCACTGGCACGACACCGGACACAGCATCGACACGAGCAGGCCTTATCGCCACCTGCATTCGGACGGCTCCGGCAGATCTGTGGCCGTGTTCTTCTACGACTCGGGTCTGGCCCATTCGATCGCGTTCGATTCCGCGACAAAGGACGCCGGCGTGCTGCTCGATCGCCTGCGCTCCGCGGCGGACGCGCGCGGCGGCGGGCTGGTGCACGCCGCGGTCGATGGCGAGACCTTCGGCCACCACCATCCGTTCGGCGAGCTCGGACTCGCCTACGTCCTGCATGAGGCGGCGCACAGCAGAGGGCTGGAGCCCATCAGCTACGGCGCCTATCTCGAGCGCAACCCGCCGACCGACGATGTGGAGGTGGTCGACGGGGAAGGCACCGCCTGGAGCTGCGCGCACGGCGTGGGGCGGTGGTATCGCGACTGCGGCTGCAGCACAGGCGGCGAGCCCGGATGGGATCAGGCCTGGCGCACGCCGCTGCGCGCAGCGCTGGACGGTGTCCGCGACGCCGCGGCCGAGGCGATGGACACGCTCGGCGGGGATCTGCTGAAGGATCCGTGGGCTGCGCGCGACGACTACCTCGGCGTGCGGCTCGGCGAGAGCACGCAGAAGGACTTCCTCGATCGGCATGGGCTGCGCAGCCTGTCGGACAGCCAGGTCGCCGACCTGTGGGTCCTCATGGAGGCCCAGCGCCACGCAATGGTCATGTACACCAGCTGCGGGTGGTTCTTCGCCGACGTCTCCGGAATCGAGACGGTCTACGTTCTGCGCTCGGCTGCGCGCGTGCTCGATCTGCTCGACGAGGCCGGCGTGCCCGGGCGCGAGGAGCGGCGGGCGCGCCTGCTCGACACGCTGGGGCAGGCCCGCAGCAACAAGTCAGACGTCGGGACGGGCGCGGACATCTGGCGGCGGGAGGTCGAGCCGACCGCCGTCACGCCGACCAGGATCGCGGCGCACGTCTCGCTGCTCGGACTGGTCAAGCCGCTGCCCGAGGACCTCGAGCTGGCGGGCCGACACATCACGATTCGCCATTACCGCGGGGAGTTCCGCGGTCACATGGGCCTGTCGACGTCGCGAGTCCTCGTCACCGAGCGAGCCACCGGCCGGCGCCGGGAGCTGGCCGCCGCGGCCGTGCATCTCGGCGGGCTGGACTTCTTCGGGACAGTCGCCCCGTCTCAGGACGAGCGAGGCTTCGACGCGGCCGCGTCGATCCTGTGGGACGCGTTTCCTCACGCCCCGGTCGCGCACCTGATCCGCATGGTCGACGAGCTGCTGCCCGGACAGCCGTTCGGACTGGAGGACATGCTCGCCGAGGGCCGACAGGAGGTTGTCGGCGCAGTCTTCGCCGACCTCACGTCTCGGTTCCGCGAGCACTACTCCCGCCTGTACGAAGACCACGAGCGGATCCTGGAAATGCTCGTGCACGCAGGCTACGAGCTGCCGCGCGATCTCCGCGCGGCAGCCGAGCTGACGCTGTCGGCGGAGCTCGAGCAGCAGGTCGCCGCCATCCGCGAGCACCCGTCGCTGCAACCGGAGGATTTCGGCTCGGTCCGCAATACGATCGCGCGCGCGCGGCGCGACCGCTACGCGATCGATCTGTCGCCGTTGGGCGCGGCGCTCAGCGATGCCCTGCGCTCGGCGGTCGAGAGCGCGGTCGAGTTGCTGACTCCGGAGTCAGCCGAGCAGGTGGCCGACTGGCTGGCTCTGGCGTCCGACCTCGACGTGAAGGCCGACCTGTTCGTGCCGCAGGAGCTGGTGTACGACGCGGCGGTCAAGGGCCGTGCCGGCCGTCTGAGCCTGCGGGAGAATGAAGCCGTCGCGCGCCTCGGGGCGCTGGTCGGCCTGTCGCCTGTCGCCTGGACTCCCTGAGTCCAGCCCTCAGGGCCGGCGGCGGCGCGCGGCCAGCCACACCAGCGAGCCCGCCGCCAGCACCGCCAGCCCGCCCACGACCGCGCCGATCGGCAGCGTCAGGGCGAGCAGCGCGCAGCCGGCCATCCCGAGCGCTGCGAGCCAGCGGGGCCAGCGCCGCTGCTCCGCGGGGAGCGTCCAAGCGGAGGCGTTCGCCAGGCCGTAATAGGTCAAGATCGTGAACGAGCTGAACCCGATCGCGCCGCGCAGATCCGCGATGAGGACCACCGCGCAGACCAGCGTCGCGGAAGCGATCTCCGCGCGATGCGGCGTTCGGTGGGCGGGATGGACGGCGTCCAGGAACCGCGGCAGCTCCCCCCGGCGCGCCATCGACAGCCCTGTGCGGCTGACCCCTGCCAGCAGCGAGAGGAGCACCCCAGCTGACGCGATCGCGGCGCCCAGGCGCACGACCGGCGCGGCGCCGGCCCATTGGCCGCCTTCCACGACGGCGGCAAGCGGCGCGGGCGCCCGCGCGATGGTCTGCGGGCCGACGGCGAGCAGTGCGCTGCCCAGCACCGCCGCGTACACCGCGACGGCGATCCCCAACGCGATCGGAATGGCCCGCGGGATGGTGCGCTGGGGCTCGCGCACCTCCTCGCCGAGGGTCGCCAGGCGCGCGTAGCCCGCGAACGAGAAGAACAGCAGCCCTCCCGACTCCAGCACCCCGCGCAGCCCGCGAGGCGCTGATGCGTCCAAGTGCGCGACCGACGCCTGCCCGCCCAGCGCCGCCGCGGCCACGACAACCGCCAGGGCGGCCAGCACCAAGGCGACGATGACCCGGGTCAGCCGCGCGGTCTTCTCGACGCCTCGGTAGTTCACCGCGGTGAGCGCGATCACCGCGCCGATCCCGAGCGGCCGGGCGAGCTCGGGATGGGCGTACGCGCCGAACGTGAGCGCCATCGCGGCCAGGCTCGCCGTCTTGCCCACGACGAAGCCCCAGCCGGCGAGGAATCCCCAGTAGTCGCCGAGCCGCTCGCGCGCATAGACGTAGGCGCCACCCGACTCGGGATAGCGCGCGGCGAGCTGAGCCGAGGACGTCGCGTTCGCGTACGCGACAACCGCGGCCAGCGCCAGCCCGGCCAGGAGCCAGCTCCCCGCAGCGGCCGCCGCGGGCCCGGGCGCAGCGAAGATGCCCGCACCGATCATCGCCCCCAGCCCGATGATCACCGCGTCGCCGGTGCCGAGCCGGCGAGCCAGCTGGTGTCGGTTCTCGCTCACAACGTCCTCCTCACCCGACCGCAAGCTACCGGCCGTCCCCGCGCGAGCGGCAGGAACCCATCCGCCGTTCCTGGCGTCCCACCCCCGACGCGTATCGCTTCGACCGAAGGGCCGACAGATGAGACGGACGGGGATCACGCTCGCGGCGGCGATGTCAGCCCTGGTGCTCGCCCCGACCGCGGCCTACGCCTGCGGCGGGCTCGTTGGTGAGAACGGCACCATCGAGCTGCTGCGGACCACGACGCTGGCCGCCTATAGCGATGGCGTGGAGCGCTATGTGACCGCATTCGAGTTCAGCGGGGAGGGGGAATCGGTCGGCTCCATCGTGCCGCTGCCCGATGTCCCGACCTCGGTCGAGCGCGGCGGCGACTGGACGCTGCAGCGGCTGGCTTTGGAGGTGGCGCCGCCGGTGACGGACGACGGAGCCTCTTGCGCAGCCGAAGCTGAGGACAGAGGCGGTGTCGAGATCATCCTCGAGACCGAGATAGACGCGCTCGACATCACCGTGCTGTCCGGCGGCGGCGACGAGGTCGGCAGGTGGGCGCTGGACAACGGCTTC
>DATKBU010000336.1:0-2711 GCA_035513815.1 Egibacteraceae bacterium | reverse complement strand
AATCGGGGAGGATGAGGTCGATGCCGAAATGCTCCGCGTCGGGGAAGATCAGCCCGACGTCGAGGACGGCGAGTCGCCCCTCGACCTCGACGGTCGCCATATTGCGCCCGATCTCGCCGAGGCCGCCGTAGAACGAGACCTGAACAGGGTCAGTCATCTACCGCTCCGCCGCGTCGAGGAGCCCCAGCTCAGTCATCGTCGTCCGCATCGTGTCGATGACCCCTTGGTCAGCGGTGGCCAGCGGCGGCCGGACGGGGCCGCCCGGGAGGCCGAGCAGATCGAGGCCCGCCTTCAGCGGAACTGGGTTGGAGTCGCAGAACAGCGCGGAGAACAGCGGCAGCAGCCGGTGGTGGATGCGCCGGGATCTGGCCGGATCGGTCGGGAACGACTCGATCATGTCGGCGAGCTCTCGACCCACGAGATGAGCGGCGACGCTGACGACGCCGACGCCGCCCACGGCCAGCAGCGGCAAGAGGGCGGCGTCGTCGCCGGAGAAGATCTCAAAGCCGTCGGGGGCGCTGGCCGCCACGCGGGCAGCCTTGGCGAAGTTGCCGGTCGCATCCTTCACCGCGCGGATGTTGGGCACCGTCTCAGCGAGGCGCAGCAAGGTATCGCCGGCGATCTCGACCGCGCAGCGCGACGGGATGTCGTAGAGCATCACGGGCAGGTCCGTGGCCGCCGCGGCGGTCGCGAAGTGTGTGAGCAGCCCGCGCTGCGATGGGCGGTTGTAGTACGGGGAGACGAGCAGGATCCCGCTGACGCCGCGCTGGGCCGCCTCGCGCGAGAGCTCCACCGTCGCGGCGGTGTCGTTCTTCCCGCAGCCCGCGATGACGTGCGCGCGATCGCCGACGGCCTTGACGACCGCCGAGAACAGCTCCAGCGTCTCGTGATGGCTGAGCGTCGGGGACTCGCCGGTGGTGCCTGCGACCACGATCCCGTCGCTGCCGTTGTCCACAAGATGCGCAGCCAGCCGCTGGGCACCGTCGAGGTCAAGGTCGCGAGCTGGGCTCATCGGCGTCGCCATCGCCGTAAGAACCCTTCCAAAACTGGACACTTCGACGTCCTCTCTGCTGCGCGGGAGTGCTGGCAAGTCTAACGGCGCGCCAGGCGCGCGGGCCGGAGCCGATGTCCCGCGCGCCCGGTCGCGGCGCAGCGGATCACGGGCCAGCGGCAGGCCGCTACCGAGTCGCGGCCTCAGACCCCTCGCGGCCGGCCGGCTCATCGTCGCCGGGAGCATCGCGGGGGGCAAGGCGCAGGGCCAGCATGAATCGCGACCCGCCAGACGGCGCCCGCTCATAGCGCACACTGCCGCCCATCGACTCGCACAGCTCGCGGACCAGCGGCAGCCCGACGTGCAGCGGCTGACCCTCGCCGGCTTCGAACAGAGCTTCAGCTTGCGCGTCGGGGATTCCGGGGCCGTCGTCGGTGACGACCAGCACGGCCTGACCGGCGTCGGCGACCGCGGTGACATGCGCGCGCGTCCCCGGGGGCGTGTGCACCGCGACGTTCTCAAGGACGCTGAGCACCGCCCGCCGGATCGCTCGTCGCTCGCCAAGCGCCCTCAGTGCGGGCACGTCGACCTCGACCCTGTGCTCAGCGAGCACGGTTTCCAAAGCCGTGAGGCAGTCATCGACGACGCGCTGGAGCAGAACCGGCTCGGGGCGGTGCTGCACGGCGCCGAGCGCTCCGGCCTGGCCGAGGGTCTCGATCTTCGTGTCCAGCTGAGCGGCCAGGACCCGCAGACGCGCGGCTATCCGCGGGCGCTCGCCCGCAGGCAACTGCCCGGCAGGGTCGTCGAGTGCGTCCGCGATGTCCTCGATCCCCTCCAGTGGGACGCGGGCGTCCAGCACCGTCTGCTCGACGAAGGCGCGCCGGCGCCGGCCAAGGCCGCGCGAACGGTCGGCCTCCGCGCCGGCTATGGCGATCAGGTCGTGGAGCCTGCTGGCGTAGGTGGCGCTGAGATAGCCGACGCTGAGCAGTCCGGCGAGGCTGAGCATCAGGATCATCCGGCGCTCGCCGGCAACGGGCGGCGCCAGCAGAACCGGGCGGACATCCCAGACCTCCTCGGCCATGAGCTGACCCAGCGCCAGCACGGCCGTCACGACAGTGAACGCCAGCGCAGCCGAGCGGCCCAGCAGGATCCCCGCGCTGACGACCGCGATGCTGAAGAGCATGACGAGGCCAGAGCCGGTGCCTCCGATGAAGGCGATCGCGCCGGCGAGCACCGCCGCGTCCACCGCCAGCGAGACCGCCACAGCGGCGCGCGGCGCGGCATCGGACCACCGCACATACGCCAGCGTGACGCCGGCGAGCACCGGCACGCCGATCGCCAGCGGCCAGGCACGGGCGCCGACGAGACCGAGCATCGCAAGCGCCCCGATCGTGTACGCCGCGGCGCCCATGACCCTGACCAGCCCGAAGCGGCGCAGCAGCACCTCGTCTGGGGTGTGCAGACGCCAGTCTCCGAAACCTCGCAGCGAACGCGCCGAGGAAGCTGTCACATGCGCGATGCTATCCGGCGGTCGCCCGACAATAGGAGCCAGTCATGCTGTGGCACATCGTGAGGTTCCAGTTCCGCGAGGACGTCTCCGCCGAGGAGCGGGCCGGGGCGGAGGATGGATTGCGGTCGCTGGCCGAGGCGATCCCGCAGATCACGCTCCTACGGCTCGCGCGCGCGATCGACGACGAGCGGGTGACCTGCTTGGTCACTG
>DATKBU010000335.1:0-9985 GCA_035513815.1 Egibacteraceae bacterium | reverse complement strand
CGATCGCACGCTCTGGCCGCCGGCGCCCGCGGCCGCGGGCTGCTGCAGGCGCTGGTGCTGTCACAGCCGGTGTCCTCCGCGGTCCAGGCGGCGGCGCTGGACGCCGGTCTGATCGTCAACGCGGTCGCGCCCGACGCGATCAGGCTCGCGCCACCGCTGATCATCGATGAGGCTGATCTCGACGAGATGGCCGACAAGCTCGGGCGCGCCCTGGCCCAGGCCGAGAAAGCGAGCAACAGGTGAGCAAGCGCGACTTTCTGACTGTCGAGGCGCTGAGCATCGAGGAGCTGTGGAAGGTCCTCGACCTGGCGGATGAGCTCAAGGCCAACCGCCAGCAGCGCGACGACCTCGCGGGCATGTCGATCGGCATGCTGTTCGAGAAGCCCTCGACGCGCACCAGGGTGTCGTTCGAGGTCGGGATCGGCGAGCTCGGCGCTCGTCCGTTGGTGCTGTCGGCAGGAGATCTGCAGCTCGGCCGCGGCGAGCCCATCGAGGACACCGCCAGGGTGCTGTCGCGCTATCTGCACGCGCTCGTCGTTCGCACCGGCGCGCAGTCGCGCCTTGAGGCGCTGGCGGCCGCGGGGACCATCCCGATCATCAACGCGCTCAGCGACTTCTCGCACCCGTGCCAGGCGCTGGCGGACCTGCAGACCATCCGCGAGCGCAAGGGCGGGCTGGCCGGGCTCAAGCTCGCCTACCTCGGCGACGGCAACAACGTCGCGCATTCGCTGCTGAAAGCCGGTGCGATGGCGGGGATGCGAGTGGCGGTCGGGTCGCCGCCCGGCTACGAACCGATTCCGCAGATCGTCCAGCACGCGAAGGCGCTCGCTGCGGAGACTGGCGGCGACGTGGTCGTCACCGCAGACCCGCTCGAGGCGGCCTCGGGCGCGGATGTGGTCTACACGGACGTGTGGACCTCAATGGGCCAGGAGTCCGAGGCGGACGCGCGTCCGCTGATCTTTCGGGCGTTCCACGTCGGCTACCACGTCATGGAGGCAGCCGCGCCCGGCGCCATCGTCATGCATTGCCTGCCGGCTCATCGCGATGAGGAGATCGCCGCCGGCATCATCGACGGTCCGCAGAGCGTCGTATGGGATCAAGCCGAGAATCGCCTTCACTCGCAGAAGGCGCTGCTGCTGTTCCTCCTGGCCGGATAGGCGATGGCGGATCTGAAGGAGCGACGCCGCCATCTGCTGCGCGAGCTGGTCGCCTCCTATGAAGTCGACTCCCAGGCGCAGCTCGTCGCCCTGCTGGGCCGCCACGGCGTCGACGCAACTCAGGCCACGGTGAGCAGGGACCTCGAAGACCTCGGGATCGCCAAGATCCGCGGGGCCGACGGGCGACTGTGGTACGCGCTGCCCGAACCCGGCGGGCTCGCGCAGATCCTGCGCCAGTTCGCCGTGGCGATCGACGCCAGCGGCAACCTGGCAGTTGTCCGCACGCCGCCGGGGGCTGCGGCTGCGGTCGCCATCGCCATCGACAGCGCCGATCTGCCTGGCGTCCTCGCCACGCTGCAGGGCGATGACACGGTCCTGGTCGTGAGCATCGAGGGCACCACCGGCCGGCAGGTCGCCGATCGACTCAGCGCTGTCAAGGGAAAGCAACCGATGATCGAGGAGCAGCTCCAATGACCGCACCACGTCTCGTCCTGGCCTACTCGGGCGGCCTGGACACGTCCGTCGCCATCAGCTGGCTGGCCGAGAACAAGGGCTACGACGTCGTGGCGTGCGCCATCGACGTCGGGCAGGCGGCGCCCGGCGCGCTGGACGAAGTCCGCCAGCGCGGGCTCGACTGCGGCGCGGTCGAATCGGTCGTCGTCGACGCTCGCGACGAGTTCGCCGACGAGTTCGTCGCCCGCGCCATCGCGGCGAACGCGCTGTACATGGGCAAATATCCCCTGGTCAGCGCGTTGTCACGACCGCTGATCACGCGCCATCTGGTCCGTGTGGCCCGCGAGGCCGGCGCCGACGCGATCGCCCACGGCTGCACCGGCAAGGGCAACGATCAGGTGCGCTTTGAAGTCAGCTCCATGGCGCTGGCGCCTGAGCTGAATGTTGAAGCGCCGATCCGCGAATGGGGACTGTCCCGCGAAGCTTCGATCGCCTGGGCCGAAGAGCGGGGGATTCCCATCCCGGTCAGCCGCCAGTCTCCGTACTCGATCGATGAGAACCTTTGGGGCCGGACGGCTGAGTGCGGGATCCTCGAAGACCCTTGGGAGTCGCCCCCCGAGGAGGTGTACGAGCGCTCCGTCGCCGCCGAGGCCTCGCCCGGCGCGCCGGAGGAGCTGACGCTGACGTTCGAGCGCGGCCTGCCGGTGGCCGTCGACGGGCGCAAGCTCGACCTAGCCGCCCTGATCGCCGAGGTCGATCACCGGGCAGGCGCGCACGGGGTCGGTCGGATCGACCTCGTCGAGGACCGTCTGGTGGGCATCAAGAGCCGCGAGATCTACGAGTGCCCGGGCGCGATCACCATCCTGGAGGCGCATCGCGATCTGGAGGACCTGTGCCTCGAGCAGGAGCTGGCGCAGGAGAAGCGCAACCTCGAGGGCCGCTACGCGCAGCTGATCTACAACGGGCTGTGGTTCACTCCGCTCAAGCACGCGCTCGACGCCTTCATCGACAGCTCCCAGCGGTTCGTCAGCGGGGAGGTGCGGATGCGGCTGTTCAAAGGCAGCGCGTCCGTGGCCGGCCGCCGGAGCCCGATCGGGCTGTACGACCATGATCTGGCGACCTATGACGACGAGGACCGCTTCGATCACACGCGAGCGGAGGGGTTCGTCAAGCTCTGGGGGCTGCCGACGAAGGTGTGGGCGCGGCGCCAGGGGGATATCACGTGATGCCTCTTCGCCCGAAGCATGCTGCGCTCCCGCTGCGAGCCGCTCGCCGTGCCGCGGCGTGTGCCCGGATCTTCGACCGACCCACCGCGTCATCGGCGAGCGGCTCTCCGCTGGCATCGGTCGTACGTCACTGGTCGCCGGTGGTTCTGCTTCATGCCCGGGGCGTCAAGGGCGGGTGGGCCGGCCTTGAGCTCTCCTCTTCTGCTGGAGGGTCGGTGTGACTGTGGAGGGGCGGCTGTGGGGTGGGCGGTTTGCTGAGAGGCCGGATGCTGCTGCTTGGGAGCTTGGGCGAAGTGTGGGGTTCGATGTCCGGCTTTGGCCGCATGACCTGGCGGGGTCTCGAGCCCATGCGGATGAGCTGCGGCGGATCGGGGTGCTGTCGGAGGAGGATCACGAGCTGATCGTCTGGGGACTGGGCCAGATCTCCAAGGAGCTGGCGGGGGGTCAGTTCGCGTTCCTCGATGACGATGAGGATCTGCACGGCGCAGTCGAGCGGCGGCTGCTGGAGCTTTGTGGCCCCGCCGGCGGGCGCCTGCGCGCGGGGCGCAGCCGCAACGATCAGATCGTGTCCGACCTGCGCCTGTACCTCAGGGACGCCATCGGTCGGATCGTCGAAGGCCTTCGCGGCGTGCAGGCGGCGCTGGCCGACAAGGCCGAAGAGGTCGTGGACTGGGTCGCGCCCGGCTACACGCACTTGCAGCGGGCTCAACCCGTGACCCTGGGCCATCACCTTCTGGCGCACGCGTGGGCGCTGGAGCGCGACGTCCAGCGCATGCGCGATGCGGCGGCGCGCATGAACGTCTCCGTGCTCGGATCAGGCGCCCTGGCCGGCCTCACGCTCGAGCTCGACCCTGCTCGCTACGCCGAGGCGCTGGACTTCTCCGCCGTTGCGGACAACTCGATGGACGCGGTGGCGGATCGGGACTTCGCGGTCGAATTCCTGGCCGCCGCGGCGATCGCCGGCGTGCACCTGTCCCGGCTAGGCGAGGAGGTGGTGCTTTGGAGCTCCGCGGAGTTCGGCTGGGCTCGAGTCGGGGACGCCTTCTCGACGGGGTCCTCGATCATGCCGCAGAAGCGCAACCCCGACGTCGCGGAGCTGATTCGCGGCAAGTCGGGGCGTCTGGTCGGAGATCTGGTCTCGCTGCTGGTCACGCTCAAGGGCCTGCCGCTGACCTACAACCGGGATCTGCAAGAGGACAAGGAGCCGGTGTTCGACTCCGTTGACACGCTGTCGCTCGCGCTGCCGGCCGCAGCCGGGATGATCTCCTCGCTGCGGTTCGATCGCGACCGGCTGTTCTCGGCGGCGGCCGGCGGCTTCTCGCTGGCCACCGATCTCGCGGAGGAGCTGGTCCGCCAGGGCGTGCCGTTCCGGGAAGCGCATGAGCACGTCGGCGCGCTTGTCGCGCGGTGCGAGCAGCAGGGAATGGATCTGAGCGAGCTCTCCGCCGGGGAGCTGTCCGCCGCGCTGCCGCGGCTGGGCGACGCAGGTGCGGATCTGCTCGACGCTGTCGCCGCGGTCGCTCGCCGGCGCGCGTCGCTCGGTCCCTCTCCCGAGGCGGTGCGTGACCAGCTACGGCGTCTGCGCGAGCGTCTCCAGGAGCGCGCTGCTCGCTGATCTGTGACCCCCGATAGGGTGAGCGAGTTTCACCTGGTGAGGGGAAGCGCCGCGGTGCCGGCGCTGCGTACTCTCGAAGCGCGGTGTTTGATGCTGTCGGGAGCGAGCAGGTGAAGACCAGGCCGGAGAGCGACACACGCTGGCGTCGGCGTCGTGCGGCGGGGCGCGCGTGAGCCTGCCCGCGCTGCGGGTGCTGAGCCCGCTTCGCCATCGAGACTTTCGCCGGCTGGTGATCGGCATGCTCGCGTCCCTGCTCGGCGACGGGTTCTTCCGCGTGGCAATCGCGCTGCAGGTCTACGCAATCAGCGGCGACAACCCGACCGCCCTGTCCGCCGTCGCGGCCACCTGGGCGATCAGCCAGGTGATCACGCTGCCCATCGGCGGCGCGGCGGTCGATCGCTTCGAGCGGCGCAAGGTGATGATCGTCGCGGATCTCTGGCGCGGTGCGCTGATGGGCGCGCTGGGTCTGCTGTCGCTGTCGGGGCAGCTCGAGCTGTGGCACATGCTCGTGATCGGCGCAGGGTTCGGCGCCGGCAACGGGTTCTTCAATCCGGCAGCCACCGCCATGGTGCCGGATCTTCTGCCGGACGCGGAGCTGGTCCGCGCCAATGCGTTCCTGGGGATCGCGAAGCCCGGCATGGTATGGCTGCTCGGCCCGCTGCTGGGGGCCGCGGTGATCAGCTCGGCGGGGACGGGCGCCGCGTTCCTCTGCGACGGCGCGACTTTCCTGTTCTCCGCCGCCATGCTGGTCACGATTCAAGCGCGCCCTGCGCTGCGAGAGGGCTCGTATCGCCTCGCTGAGACCGTCCGCGATGCGGTCGACGGGCTGCGCTTCGTGAAGGCGAACCGCTGGGCTTGGATCTGGTTGGTCGCCGCGGGCATCAGCACGATGCTGTTCGCCGGTCCGTTCGACATCCTGGTGCCTAACGTGCTGCTGTTCGAGTTCGGAATGAGCCAGTCCGAGGCGGCCAGGGCGATGGCGCTCATCTTCGTCGCCGGCGGATCAGGATCGATCGTCGTCTCCGTCGTGCTGGGCCAGCGCGCCCTGCCGCGCCGCTTCATGACGGTCATGTTCATCTCGGAGGCGCTCGGGCTCAGCGCGCTGATCGGATTCGGGCTGATGACTTCGCTGTGGCAGGCAGTCATCGCCGGCTTGCTGGCGCACACGACGTTCGCGCTTACCGAGATCATCTGGACGACGACGATGCAGCTGCATGTGCCCCGCAACATGCTCGGGCGGGTGTCGAGCCTGGACTGGATGACCGCCATCGGCGTCGCGCCCATCGGGCTGGCCATGGCCGGCCCTCTGGGTCAGGCGCTGGGCGCGCGCACGGTGCTCGTCGGCGCGGGGCTATTCGGCTGCGCGGCGATCTTGGCGCTGCTCATGCTGCCCGGGTCGCGCGACCTGGAGCGCCGGCTGGCCGCCGAGGCCGCAGCAGCGTCCCCGCGTGCTCTCACGCGCCCGTCTGTCGGAGCATGAGCCGGCGAAGCGACACCGATAGCGGGACGGCGGCGATCGCCGCTGCGGCGATCCCGGCCGGCGTCGCGGCGTGGCGGCCGACGAACAGGCTTGTCACGGCCGCGACGACGAGGAACAGCGCGTAGAGCGCAGGGACGAGGAGCAGAGCCAGGAACGCGAGAGCCCCGGCGCTTGCCCGACGCGGCGCTCGCCGGCTGCCGTCCTCGCTCATGCGCGCGCGGCCGGTCGGATGCTGATGAAGCGCTTCCCGGAGGCGCCGAAGGCCGGCCGTTCACCGTCGTCCATCCACTCGGCCTTCAGGTCGCCCAGGCTGACCGGATCCGCCTCGACGCAGTGATCCACCACGTCGCCGAGCACCTGCTCGGACCATCCGAGCCGCTCGCGCACGGTCTCGAGGGGAAGGAACGGCTGGCCGTGGCGGTGCATGAGGTCGAGGCTGGCGGCGAACAGGTGCGCCACGAGGTCGTGGTGACCGGTTGGCGCGGGGGGCAGGTTCACGCGCTCATCCTAAGCCGCGCGACCTGTCTGGTCGCCGTCATAGTCTTGTCCTATGCCATGGGCCAATGAGGACGTCGCGGCGCGTCTGGCGGAGATCGCCGCCCTGCTCGAGCTCCAGGGCGCCGACCGCTTCCGCGTCCGCGCGTACGAGCGCGCGGCCGCCCTGATCGCGGCGGCGCCGGTCGATCTGGCCGAGCTGAGCGATGAGGAGGTCGCCAAGCTGTCCGGGATCGGGTCCGCGATCAGCAGCAAGATCGCCGAGTACCGGCAGACCGGGGTGATCGCCAAGCTCGAAGAGCTGCGCGCCGATGTTCCGGCGGGGATGACGGAGCTCGTCCGAGTGCCCGGGCTGGGACCCAAGACCGCCCGCATCCTGTGCGTCGATCAGGGCATCGACAGCGTCGAAGCGCTGCAGCGCGCCCTGGAGGACGGCCGTCTGGAGGGGGTCAAAGGGGTCGGGGCGAAGACCTTGGAGCGGCTGCGTGAGTCGCTCGAGCGGATGGGAGCCAAGGACAGCGACCGGCGTCCGGTGGCTGCGGTGCTGGGCATGGCGCAGGAGCTTCGGCGCCGGCTGCTGGCCCGCGACGACGTGGGGGACGCGGAGATCGCCGGCAGCCTGCGCCGCATGCGCGAGACGGTGGGCGATCTCGACATCCTCGTGTCCAGCGCCGAACCGTCAGCGGTGATGCAGGCATTTCGCGACGACAGCCTCGTGGCCAAGGTTCTCGCGGCGGGCGAGAGCAAGACCAGCGTCCTGACGGTGCGCGGTGTGCAGGCCGACCTGCGCGTCGTGGATCCGGACTCGTGGGGGGCTGCGCTCATCTACTTCACCGGGTCGAAGGCGCACAACGTGCGTCTACGTGAGCGCGCGCTGCGTCGAGGCCTGACGCTGAACGAGTACGGCCTGTTCGACCGCGAGACCGAGGAGCGGCGCGCCGGCCGGACCGAGGAAGAGGTCTACGCTGCGCTCGGCCTGCCATGGATACCCCCCACGATGCGCGAGGACGCCGGGGAGATCGCGGCCGGCGAGGACGGCACGCTGCCGACGGTGGTCACCGTCGAGGATCTGCGCGGCGACCTTCACGGTCACAGTGACTGGTCAGGCGATGGCAAGGCCAGTCTCGAGGCGATGGTCCTCGCAGCGGCCGACCGAGGCTGGGCGTACTGGGCGGTCACCGACCATGCCGAGAACCTGTCGATGAACGGCCTCAGCCGCGAGCGGATGCTGGAGCGCCGCCGCGCGATCGCCGACCTGCAGGAACGCTGCGAGATCAGAATTCTCGACGGGGCGGAGCTGAATATCGGGCTGAACGGAGAGCTGGACTACGACGCGGAGTTCCTCCTCGGCTTTGATTTCTGCGTCGCCAGCATCCACTCCCACATGGACCGGGGCGCGGCCGAGCAGACGAAGCGTCTCGTGGCCGCGATGCACCATCCCGCCGTCAACGTCATCGGCCACCCCACAGGCCGGAGGATCGGGCGGCGACCCCCATACGACATCGACCTGGAGGAGGTCCTCGGCGCCGCGGC
Source organism: Egibacteraceae bacterium (assembly GCA_035513815.1). GTDB lineage: Bacteria > Actinomycetota > Nitriliruptoria > Euzebyales > Egibacteraceae > DATKBU01. Next base: position 2,026 of record DATKBU010000335.1, on the reverse strand, counting down.
GGAGACCGGGACGGCGCTGGAGGTGAACGCCTCGCCACAACGGCTGGACCTGTCAGGTGAGATGGTCCGCCGCGCCGTCGAGGGCGGGGTGACGCTGGCGATCTCGACCGACGCGCACAGCATCGGCGATCTGGACAGCATGCGCTTCGGGGTCGCGACCGCTCAGCGCGGCTGGGCTGCTCCTGAGCAGATCCTCAACTGCCGACCGCTCGACGGGCTCCTGGAATTCGTGGCGGCCAAGCGATGACTCCCTTGGAGCGCGGATTCTTCGCCAGGCACGCGCCGGCGGTTGCGCGCGATCTCGTCGGCAAGCTGCTCATCCGCGCTGATGACGGGCTGGTGGTGCGGATCGTCGAGGCGGAGGCCTACACCGAGGATGACCCCGCGTGCCACGCGCACCGCGGGCAGACGGCGCGCAACGCGCCGCTGTTCGGGCCCGCCGGTCACGCGTACGTGTACTTCACCTACGGGATGCACTGGTGCCTCAACACGGCGACCGGCGGCGTAGGGGATGGCCAGGGCTGTCTGCTGCGCGCCGCGGAGCCGCTGGAAGGGCTCGCGGTGATGCGCCGGCGGCGCAGCGGGGCGGCGGATGCGGTCCTGCTGCGCGGGCCGGCGCGTCTGGCTCAGGCGTTCGGCCTCGACGGCTCGTGGACAGGCATCGACCTGTGCGACGGCGGACTGCTGCGCCTGGCTGACGACGGGGCCCGCCCGGGCGTCGAGGTCACGCCGAGGGTGGGGGTCTCCACAGCCGCCGATGTGCCCTGGCGCTTCGCGGCGCGTTCCTCGCCCTGGGTCTCGCCGTACCGCCGCAGCGCGCGCGCGCCCGCCCCGGCGCCTGACGCCTGCTCCGCTCATCCGCCGGGGTAGGTCCAGAGCCGGACGATGCTGTGGATGGTCGCGGCGCCGCCTGCGGACGGCGCCTGCTCCCAGACGCGACCCGGCAGCGCCTGCGCGCCGGTGCATTCCTGCGTGCCGTCGGGGCATTGGACAGTGACCTCAGCGATGAACCCGGCTTCGGAGAGCGCCGCCTCGGCCTCGGCCGCGGTCATGCCCAGTGTGTCAGGGACCGGCACATCAGTGCGATCCGCCGAGGAGACGTAGATCGTCGCCGTGTAGCCGTCCTCCAGCGTCTGCTCGGGACCCGGCGCCGGCGTCTGCCGCACGACGAAGCCGGGCGGCAGCGCGACGCTGAACTCGGGCTGTTCGGTCACGACGAACCCCGCGCCTTGCAGCGCCTGCGTGGCCTCGGCAGCCGGCAGCCCCACGACCGAGGGCACGTCCGCGGTCGGGGGACCGGTCGGCTCGGTGCACACCTCGGTCGGCTCGGTGCCCGCGAGGTAGTCGCGCTCCTCGACCACCTCAGGCGGGGTATAGGGGTTCGGCAGGCAGCTGCGGCTGATATCGAGGCGGACTCTCACCAGCGAGCTGTCGGGGATGGCGAAGTCATTGGCCGGCACATCCGCCAGTGCCCGCAGGCCGAAGCGGGCGAACATCTCCGCCGGCCAGGTGCCGCCCTCCACCGGGATCCTCGTGCGGGGGGGCAGCATGGGAGTGCGCCGATCGGGAAAGCCAACCCAGATCGCGGCAGCCAGATCAGGCGTGTAGCCCATGAACCAGGCATCGGCGCTGTCCTGGCTGGTGCCTGTCTTGCCGGCCATGGGGCGCTGGAGATTGGCTCGCTCGCCCGTGCCGTGGTCGATGACTCCCTTGAGCGCGTTCGTGACCTGCCAGGCCACATCGTGCTCAAGCGCCTGCTCGCCTTCAGGCGCGGGGCGCTCGTAGAGCACTGTCCCGTCCTGTGCGGTGATCCGGGTGATCGCAGTCGGCTCGTGATACACGCCGCTCGCGGCGAAGGTCGCGGCGACGGTGGCCATGTCGAGGGGCGATACCTCGACCGCCCCGAGCGCCAATGAGCGATACGGCGGCAGCGGGCGGCTGATCCCGGCTGCCTGGGCGTTGCGCACCACCGCTTGAGGGCTCACTTGGTCGATCAGCTGAGCGAAGACCGTGTTGACGCTGAAGG
>DATKBU010000334.1:0-6737 GCA_035513815.1 Egibacteraceae bacterium | reverse complement strand
GCCTGCTTCGGATCTGCTGCCGCCTGCAGCTCAAGGGACTGCGCCAGCGCCGCTCGATCCCACCTGGCCCTGGCCTCCGCCGCGGCCGACTCGGCGCGGTGCAGGCCTTCGACGAGATCTCCGGCCATCACCGCCGCCCAGCCGAGCGCCAGCAGGGCTGCAGGCCTTTGGACGCCCAGCGCCACATCGAGCGCGCGCTCGGCCAGGCGCTGGGCGGCCGCCGGGTCGTCGACCGCGATGACCCGAGCCAGCCCTGCCAACGTCGCGGCGAGCCCTTGATGATCGCCACTCTGCTCGGCGAGGGCGGCCGCGTCTTCATAGGCGGCGCGCGCGAGCGCGAGCTCGCCGCGCAGGGCGTACGCGTCGCCGAGGCGAAGCGGGTACACGACCAGCGACGAGCCGACCCGCTCCAGGATTGCGCGCGCGGCTCTCAGGTCCGCGGTCGCCTCCTCCAGCCGCGCGGCGCCGAGCCGCGCGTCGGCTCGGTTGGCCAGGGCGAGCCCGTGCAGCACTGGGTGTCCGGTCAGCTCGGCGAGCCGGATCGCGATCTCCAGCTGTTCCTCAGCCTCGTCGTACCTGCCTTCCTCCAGAGAGTGCGAGCCGCGGTTCGAGTGGATCCGAATGCGCTGGATCACATTGCCCGACCGTGTCGCCGCCTCAAGCGCCAGTTGGTAGTGGCGGCGGTTCGCTCGCCGATCGCCGTCGTGCGCGGCGAGCATGGCCAAAGCGGTGTGCGCGGCCACCAGGGCATCATCGTCGCGGCAGTCCGCAGCCGTCTCCAGCGCCGCGCCGGCCAGTTCCCGGCACTCCGACACCTGGCCGCACAGCCAGTGGGCGGCAGCGGTCCACGCCAGCAGCAGCGCGGTGTCACGCGGCCGAGCGGGGTCGCCGGCGCCGCGTTGGTACACCGACAGCGCACCCCGCCCATCGCCGCGCAGGTGATGAATCAGACCCATTCGCCATGCCAGGCCGGGATCCAGCGAGGCGCTGTCTCCTCCGGCCGCCTGGAACCGCTCCAGCGCCTGGTCCCACTCGCCCAGCACGAGGCGGGCCTCGCCCTCGACGAGCTCGATGTCCGCGGTCCGCAGATCCGCGGGCAGCCGCTCGGCGGCCGAGGCGACGGGGCGGACCTCTCCTGCCGCTACCAGATCGCTTCCGCGGGCCGACAGCAGGGCGGCGATCGCGGCGTCTGAGCCCGACCGCATCAGACAGCGCAGCGCTCTGGGCACGTCGCCTCGGGCAGCGAACCATTCGGCGGCTTGCTCGACGACTTGCGACTCGCCGTCGGGCGCCACTGCTGCCGCGGCCACCCCGTCGCGAACGAGAGCATTGAGCTCGTACCACGGCTCGCCGCTGCCGCTGGCGCCCCCGACGCTGCGGCCCCCGCCGCCACTGCGCGCGAGCACCAGGCCGCGGCGCTGAAGGTCTGACAGGATTCTGGCTGCGTCGGGCACGCCGAGATGCGCGCACAGCGTCGGGGACACCTGCTCCAGGAGCGCCATGCGACTGAGCAGCGCACGGACGGGCTCGGGCTCAGCGCTCAGCACCTCCTCGAGCAGGTACGCGGTCAAAGGCCCAGCCCGATCAGTCAGCTCGGCAAGCGCGGCGGCGCGCTCCGGAGGGCTGCGGTGGCGCAGCGCCTCGCACGCCAGTCGCACGGCGGCCGGCCAGCCGCCGGTGCGCCGATGGAGCGCCTCGGCGAGCGCGCGGCCATCGCCGCCGAGCACCAGCTGGGCGATCTGAGCTGTCTCGGACGATGTGAAGGCCAGCGCGGTGCTGTCCATCTCCAGCACCTCACCGCGGCCCCGCCAGCGCTGGATCCCGAATGGCAGCGGCGCCCGCGAGGTCACCGCGATGTGCACCCACGCCGGCGTCTGACGGCACAGCGCCTCGATGAGCCGGACCGCGCCGGTCTCCGGCGACAGCTCGTGAAGGTCATCGAGCACGATCAGCAGCGGCGCGGCCGGCTGGTCATGGAGGACCTCTGCCAGCGATGCGGCCACCGCGTCCGCGCGCGCGGGCGCGTCGGCCTCAGGGCCCTGCGCGGCGCTGACTGCGGCGTCGAGGTCGGTTGACATGTCCGGCATCAGGCGGCGCAGGGACGCCAGCATTCCCCGGGCGAATGTGTTGAGGTCGCTGTCAGCGGAATCCAGCGTGTACCAGGCGCCCCTGTGTTGCTGGATCCACGCCGAGAGCAGCGTCGACTTGCCGAAGCCCGCGCCGGCGACGACGGTGGTCAGGCGGCGAGACAGCCCGTCATCGAGACGCGCCATGAGAGCCGGCCGGGCGACCAAGCTGGGCGGCACGGCGGGCGGCAGAAGCTTGGCAGTGGTCACGACCCCGCTCACGTCGTCACTGCCGCACGAAGAACGTGCGGGATGGGGCAGAAAGTGTATTGCCCCAAATCCTGGATCGGCCACTGCCGCCAGGGGCGTGCACCGCGGGCGCGGCGCTCACAGGGCGCGGCGCAGCCACTCCTCGACGCCGGCGACATGCACCGTGGCCCAGGCTCGGGCGACCTCCGGCTGGCCCGCCTTGAGTGCGTCGAGGATCGCGCGATGCTCATCAACAGTGCGCTCGGCCGCCCCCTCCTGCGTCAGGCCGCGCCAGACCCTGGCTCGAGTCGTCATGCCCGACAGGCTCTCGAGCAGGGTGGTGAGGACGGGGTTGCCGGCGGCGCTGACGACCAGGCGGTGAAACTCGAGATCGTCGGCGACCAGCGTTTCGATCGTGGCGTCCGGAGCGCCCATCGACTCGATCAGCTTGGCGAGCTGCGCAAGGACGTCTTCGCTGATCCGTCCGGCGGCGGTCGCGGTCGCCGCCGGCTCCAGGATCCGTCGCACCTCCAGGAACTGCACAACGGTGTCGTCGCGGTGCAGGTCCATCACGAACCCCATCGCCTCAAGAAGCAGATCCGGGGACAGGCTCGTCACATACGTCCCGTCGCCTTGGCGGACGTCGAGCACCCGGATCAGCGACAGCGCGCGGATCGCCTCGCGCAGCGAGTTGCGCGACAGGCCGATCCGCTCGGCCAGATCCTGCTCCTTCGGCAGGCGATCTCCGGGACCCAGCTCCCCGGTGACGATCATTTCCTTGATCTTCTGAATCGCCTGCTCGGTCAAGGACACGCTGCTGCGCCGATCTCCTCGCCAGGGCACACATCCGACGTCCTCAGGCTAAGCATCGCCGGCGACGCCGGGCAAGCTCAGTGTCGGCGCATGTGAAGCCGAACCACCGTGCCCGCCGGATCTGAACGCACCTGCGCCAGATCGCAGAGCTCATTGACCATCCACAGACCCCGGCCGCCGTCGCGATTGTGCGGCGGCCGCTCTCGACCCACCATGGGGTGGGTGATGCGCCCACGGTCGCGGATTTCGCAGACCAGCGTGTCGTCTCCTTCGCGCCATACCCGGAGATGCCCGCCTCCGCCGCCGTGCACGATGCTGTTGGTCGCCGTCTCGTTCACGGCGAGCACGAAGTCGGCGGTCTGCACCGCCCCGAATCCCGCATCCGTCAGCTGCTGGGAGACCAGGCGTCGCACGGAGTTGAGGCTGGAGTGATCAAAACGGAGATCGAGCGCTGCCGAGTGCGGATCGGGCAAGGCGCCGTCGAACAGCGCCGTGGCGATCGCCTCCCGGTGGTAGGAGTCGCTCTCCCACTGCCGGCTGTCGGCAACGATGAAGGGGTGACTGCGATACGCCTCGTCCAGCACGGAGGCAGGCAGCGCCGCCCTGTCGTAGGGGCACAGCAGCCAGAAGGGGCCGGCGTCGGCGAAGGCGAGGTTGAGCAGGCTCTCGTGGCGCTGGCACTCGACGAGCTCGGCGGGCCCTCGACTTGCCCAGATCGGCTCCCCGATGCCGCGCAGCGCCCCTCGGCGGCTGCCATGCTGAGCGATGAAATCGCGCCATGCGGGGATGATGCGCGCCGGGTTGCGGCCCACCCGACTCATGTCGGCGAAGTGGACGCCCGCTGCGTCGCCGCCCAGCGCCGAGCGCAGCAGATCGATCTTGTATTCCGGGATCATGACCAGGATCGTCTCGTCAGCCGCGAGGGCGCCGTCGATGAACGGCGCGGTTGCCTCGACGAACCCGTCGTCGCCTGAGTAGACCAGAGCCTCATGCCGGAACATGGCGTCATCCGGATGCTTGCGGAACTCCGCCTGCGCGCTCATCCGGCGAGGTCCTCCGGGCTCAGGTCAAGCTCGTCCACTTCGCCGGCGAGTGTGAGGCGTCCGGGCTCTGCCTCGGCGAGGACCTGGCGGCCCGCCTCGACGGAGAGGACGCGCTCTGCGCCCTCAAAGCCTTCGCGGACCCACGAAGCCGCGAGGCTGCCATACGGCGGTGAGCGGTCACTCGCCCAGCAGTAGTGCTGGTGGGCGCTCAGCGATAGCGACTCAATCATGCTGATTCTCCGGGCCGGGCCGTCCTGGGCTCAGCCAGAGGGAGGGCGAGCGATGCCGCGTGCACGGTACCCGGGGGTCTGCGCGCGCAATCGCCGCCAGTGGCGGGGGAACAGCGGCTGGTCAACAGCTCATCAGCTCTCGGGTCGAGCGGCGGCCTCTCCCGCGATTCGCCCCGACGTCATCGCCCACGCCAGGTGAAGGCCAATGGTTCTTCAGGATCAGCCCTCCCTGGCCGGTCGCGCCCGCCGCGAACGCCCCCCGGGATCGGCGCGCCGTCAGTCCGATGACCTGACAGGTCGGGCTGACGTCGAGCCCTCCGATTGGCCCACGCGCCCGCTCGGTCACGCGCCGACTGGCCCAGGCGCGGGCACCAAGCGCCCGCGACACTCCGACGATGCGCGCGGCTGAGCCCGCCGCGATGCTCGCCGGTGATGAATCGAGCAGGTGGGGAGGGGAATCGTTCAAGCTGTACGCGACCGGGCAGCGAGGAGACGAGCGAGGTTTGGGTGATCGGTGATGAGTGCAGCGCTGAGTGAGCAGGACGTCGTCGGGTCGATCGCCGCTCAGCTGCTCATCGGCGGCAAGTGGCGGGACGCCAGAAGCGGGCGGACCCTGGCGGTGGAGGACCCCTCGACGGGGGCGACGCTGGCCGAGGTGGCCGACGCGGGCGCGGACGACGCCCTGGCGGCGCTGGACGCGGCGGCGGGGGCGCAGGACGACTGGGCGCGCACGGCGCCTCGAGAGCGCGGGGAGATCCTGCGGCGCGCCTTCGAAGCGATGACCGCGCGCAGCGATGAGCTGGCGCTGCTCATGACACTCGAGATGGGCAAGCCGCTGGCCGAATCGCGGGCGGAGGTGGCGTATGCGGCGGAGTTCTTCCGCTGGTTCGCCGAGGAGGCCGTGCGTATCCATGGCAGCTATGCGACCGCGCCGGACGGGGCGGGGCGAGTGGTGACCATGCGTCAGCCGGTGGGCCCGAGCCTGTTCATCACGCCGTGGAACTTCCCGCTGGCCATGGGAACGCGCAAGATCGGGCCGGCGGTCGCCGCAGGCTGCACGATGATCGCCAAGCCCGCCAAGCAGACGCCGCTGTCCATGCTGGCGCTGGCGGAGATCCTCGGCGATTGCGGCCTGCCGGCCGGCGTGCTCAACATCTTGACTGCGAGCGACCCCGCCGCGGTCACCGAGCCGCTGCTGCGCGACCGCCGTCTGCGCAAGCTGTCGTTCACAGGATCGACCGAGGTTGGCCGGCGCCTGCTGGCCGGGGCTGCCGAGAATGTCCTTCGGACGTCCATGGAGCTGGGCGGCAACGCCCCGTTCATCATCTTCGACGACGCCGATGTCGACGCCGCCGTCGAGGGCGCGATGGTCGCAAAGATGCGCAACATGGGCGAGGCCTGCACGGCAGCGAACCGCTTCCTCGTGGCAGAGTCCGCCTCGGACGCCTTCACTGAGGCGCTGGCCGAGCGGATGGGCTCGCTGCGCGTCGGGCGCGGCACGGAGCCGGAGGTCGACGTCGGCCCGCTCATCGACCAGCCGGGTCGGGACAAGGTCTCCAGCCTGGTCGCGGACGCCCTGCAGCGCGGTGCCGGTGCCGTGGTGGGCGGCCGCTCGATTGACGGCGATGGCTACTTCTATGAGCCGACGGTGCTGGCCGGCGTGCCGCGTGATGCTGAACTGCTGCGCCAGGAGATCTTCGGCCCCGTGGCGCCGATCGTCACGTTCGACGATGAAGACGAGATGATCGCCGCTGCGAACGACACGGACTATGGCCTGGTGGCCTACGTCTACACGCGCGATCTGAGACGAGCGCTGCGCGTGGTCGAGCGTCTCGAGGTCGGGATGGTGGGCCTCAACCAGGGCAAGGTGTCCAACCCAGCCGCGCCGTTTGGCGGGGTGAAGCAGTCCGGCCTGGGCCGCGAGGGCGGCCTCGACGGCATCAACGAGTACCTGGAGACCAAGTACGTCGCGGTCGCCCTCTAGGCCTGGCGCTCCGCCGGTCTGCCAGAGCAGGGCAAGGCTATCCGCCGGCGAGTCGGGTGAGCTCTGCGGCGGTGGGGGCGGGGATGGTGTCGCCGACGAGCAGGATGGGGGCGCTGTCGAGCGCGGCGGCCGGGCCGGCGGTGAGTCCGTCGGGGAAGTTGCCGCCGGTGGCGATGTACACCTTCGCGACGCCGGGGGGGAAGCTGGCTTCGGACACCGCGGCGGCGGTCGCGAACCGGTCCGGGCCGGCGCGGCGGATGACGTCGCCGTCGGTGTAGGCGGCCAGGGCGGCTTCGATCTGGGCGGACACGGCGGCGGTGCCGCCGAGGATGACGATCTCGCCGGGGTCCAG
>DATKBU010000333.1:0-2805 GCA_035513815.1 Egibacteraceae bacterium | reverse complement strand
CCTTCGGCGCGTCGGTCTGGGCCGGAGCGCGCGCGGACGGTCCACCGAACTGAGACCCGACGCCGCGCCGGCGAGCGGGTGGCAGCCGACGGGCTCGCGGGGGCTGCTTGGGGTCGACCTCCCGCACGGCCGCCGTGTCGGTGTCGACCGACACGGCCTCGGGGGCCGCGCCGACGGGACGCCAGAGCCGTTCTCGACTACCTTGAAGGAGCATGTTGAAAGTGGGCTGACGGCGGAGGGCGTCTCAGCTTCGAAAGGAGTCGAGCCATGGACCGAGCGATGGATCAGGTCACGCAGCCACGAGCGCCGGTGGTCGGAGGACCGTGGTTCGGTGCTGCGGTCGGCGACAAGCTGTCGTTGCACCTCGACTTCGCCGCCAACCAGCCGGGGCTGGCGATGCGCTGGGACGCGCGCGCCTCGAGCATCGTCCGCACCGGGCCGCCCCACGCCGCGGCGGAGTGCCGCCTGGAGACCGGCGACGCAGGCCGGCTGCAGGCCACCCTGACGCGACCGGGCGCCACCGGGGCGGTGCCGGTACTGCGCACTTTCGTCCACGGTTTCGACCGCGATCGGCCCTGGGAGGAGATCGGCGGCGCATCGCTGGAGCGGCGCTACAGCGACCGCACCCTCGCCGGTGAGCTCGCGCTCTGGGTCGCTCGCGCGGGTCAATCCTTTTCGGGCTGAGCACGGCTCCGGGCTGGCCGGGAAGCGCAGCGTCCGGTCGGACCGGATCCTGCCGCGCGGGGCCAAGGCCGGGTAGGATTCCGTGCCGCACCACCGCGGCCGCGAGGCTGGCCTCGTCGTCCGACGACGGACCGGCCGGCCGGTTCCCTCCAGCGGGAGCGCTCCCGCGAGCTCCGAGAGGCAGCAAGACGATGACGCGACGCCCGATCCTCCTCGTCCTCTTCCCCCTGGCGCTGGCGGCGGCGCTCGCGCTCGCCGAGAACGGCGACACCGACTGGACGACCTACCACGGCGAGCTCGGCGCCTCGCAGTACGTGCCCTTCGACCAGATCGACGCCTCGAACGTGGCCAAGCTCCGGGTGGCTTGGTCCTGGCAGTCCCCCGACAACGCGCTGGTCGCTGCCGACCGCCGGCTGATGTCCGGGGGCTTCAAGTCGACGCCGCTCGAGGTGGGCAACCGGCTGTTCGTGAACACCTCGCTGGGGCAGGTGGCTGCGGTGGACGCCACCACCGGCAAGACCCTGTGGGTGTACGACACCAAGGCCTACGAGGCCGGGCGCCCGACCAACCTCGGCTTCAACAGCCGCGGCGTCGCCTACTGGACCGACGGCGAGCAGGAGCGCCTGTTCCAGCCCTCCAACGACTCGACCCTGTGGGCGGTCGACGCCAAGACCGGGAAGCCGATCGAGAGCTTCGGAGAGGGCGGCAAGGTCGACCTCATCGCCACCCTGCGTCGCGAGACCAGCCGCCGCTACTACACCATCATGTCGGCGCCGCTGGTGGTCGGCGACGTGGTGATCGTGGGGTCCTCGATCTTCGACGGCCCGACCCGCCAGGAGATGCCCCCGGGCGACGTGCGCGCGTTCGACGTGCGCACCGGTGAGCTGGCGTGGACCTTCCACAACCCGCCGCTGAAGGGGGAGAAGGGCTACGACACCTGGGAGGACGGCGCCGCCGAATACACCGGCAACGCCAACGTCTGGACCAACATGTCCGCAGACGCCGAGCTTGGCCTGGTCTACCTGCCGTTCGGCACGCCGACCAACGACTGGTACGGCGGGCATCGCAAGGGGAACAACCTGTTCGCCGAGTCGATCGTCTGCGTCGAGGCGGCGACCGGCGAGTACGTCTGGCACTTCCAGCTGGTCCACCACGGGCTCTGGGACTACGACATCCCGGCGGCGCCCACCCTGTTCGACGCCACCGTCGACGGGCGCCAGCGCAAGGGGGTCGCGGTGATCACCAAGCAGGGTTTCGTCTACGCCTTCGACCGGGTCACCGGCGAGCCGCTGTGGCCGATCGAGGAGCGGCCGGTGCCGCAGTCCGACGTGCCCGGCGAGCAGACCTCGCCGACCCAGCCGTTCCCCACCAAGCCGCCGCCTTTCGAGCCCCAGGGGATCACCGACGAGACCATCATCGACTTCACGCCCGAGCTCCGCGCCGAGGCGATGGAGATTTTGAAGAACTTCAAGGTCGGCCCGATCTTCACGCCGCCGGTGGTGGTCACCGACGAGGTCTGGGGCACCGTCCAGTTCCCGGGCTGGGCCGGGGGCGCCAACTGGGGCGGCGCCGGGTTCGACCCCGAGACCGCGATGTTCTACGTGCCGTCGTTCTCCAACCCGACCGTGGTCGGTCTGCAGAAGCCCGACCCGGCGCGCTCCAACCTCGACTGGATCCGGGGCGCTCCTCGGCAGGAGGGGCTGGCCGAGGGCCAGCACAACCCGGTGACCGGGATCACCGGGCCGCAGGGGCTGCCGATCACCAAGCCGCCGTACGGGCGCGTCACCGCCTACGACCTGTCCGCGGGCGAGATCGTCTGGCAGGTGCCCCACGGGGAAGGCATCCGCCAGAAGGTCGTCGACCTGGGGATCCCCGACCCGGGACCGGTGGGCTCGGCGAGCTTCGCCGGGCCGCTGCTCACCAAGACGCTGTTGTTGCTGGGCCAGGGCGCGATCGCCAGCCGGGTGGCCGGCGAGGCGGGCGCCCAGGCCTACCTCACCGCCTACGACAAGGCGACCGGCGAGGTGGTCGCCAACGTCGAGCTGCCGGCGCGCCCGAGCGGCTCGCCGATGAGCTACATGCAGGGCGGCAAGCAGTACATCGTGTTCACCACCGGCGGCG
>DATKBU010000332.1:0-7018 GCA_035513815.1 Egibacteraceae bacterium | reverse complement strand
CCCGCAGCCCGAGAGCTACTGGGGCAACGTGAACCCCGTTGGCCCGCGCGGGGTGTACGACGAGGCCAAGCGCTTCGCCGAGGCCATGACACTCGCCTATCACCGCCAGCACGGCGTCGATGTTCGAATAGCTAGGATCTTTAATACTTTTGGGGAGAGGATGCGGATTGATGACGGTCGCGCGGTACCGGCGTTCTTCGCCGCGGCGCTGCGCGGCGTGCCGTTGCCGATCCACGGCGATGGAACACAGACGCGTTCCCTGTGCTACGTCGCTGACGAGGTCGAAGGGCTGCTGCGCCTGCTGCTGTCTGACTACGTGGGGCCGGTGAACGTCGGCAATCCTCAGGAAGTCACCATTCTGGAGCTTGCTGAGGCGGTCCAGACTGCGGTTGGCGTGTATCCCGGGGTCGAGCTCCACCCCCGCCCCACCGACGATCCGATGGTGCGCCGTCCTGACACGTCACTCGCGGAGTCAGTGCTGGATTGGAAGGCGGAGGTCTCATTGGCCGAGGGTCTGGCCCGCACCGTGACGTGGTTTCGCGAGCGCCTCGGCCGCTGAGCTCGCGCAGGCTGCGGCGGGCTACAAGTCGACGCAGACCACCGTGACGTTGTCTCCCGCACCGCCCATCAGCGCCCCGTCCATCAGCGCCCGGACGACTGCCTCAGGCTGCGCCGTCGCGATCTCGGGCCGACCGAGCGTGTCGACGACGAACCCGGATGGGGTGAAGTCGATAAGACCATCGGACGCCAGAATCAAGCGATCGGCGCCGCTGCGCTTCGCCGCCTGCAGCGGCGCCATCGCCGGCTGCGCGCCCATGAAGTCGCCCGTCTCGCGGAACTGGACCCATCGTCCGCGGCCTCTGCGCGCCAGGAGCGCGACGGTGTCGCCGAGCGTGGCGACGTAGACCTTGCGATCCACCGCGAGGGCCAGCGTGACTGCAGTGCGGCTGTTGCGGCGATCCTCGGACACGGCTGCCAGCCGCTCTCCGATGCGCTTCTGAGCAGACTTCAGCACCGAGTTGAGCATCCGCCGAGGGTGATCGGCCGGCTCCTCGACCAGCGAGCGGGCCCACTCGCCGGCGGCAGCAAGCGTCTCCTCCGCCGCATCGCCGCCGAGATGGCCGTCCATAACGGCGGCGAACACCCCCTGAGAACCGACGGCGACCAGTGCAGCGTCTTCGTTGGGATCCACACCGGGTCGCCGCTTCGGCAGACGTCCGCACGACATCGCGATGGCTGCCTGCTCGCCCACCGTCCTGACCGCGACCTCTCGGAGCTCAGAGTGGTCGCGCCCTGCAAGCTGCCCGATGGCAGTCCCCGTCGTGGCCATGATGCCGGTCATCCTATGGTCGCGCGCGACCGCGTGACTCCAGGCGACGCCGTATCGATCAACTCGCATGCAATCCGTATCGGACGCGCTGAGGGCAAGCCGAAGGGGCGGCCCAAAGACCGCCCCTTCGCGTGTGCTGCCTGGAAAGGCTGAACCTAGAAGTCCATCCCGCCCATGCCGCCCATGCCGCCGTCGTGGCCGTGGCCTCCGCCACTACCCTCCTTCGGCTCAGGCTTGTCTGCGACCAGCGTCTCGGTGGTGAGCAGCAGCGCCGCGATGGAGGCGGCATTCTGCAGCGCCGAGCGCGTGACCTTCGCCGGGTCGATGACCCCGAACTTGATCATGTCGCCGTACTCGCCGGTCAGGGCGTTCAGGCCCTGGCCGGCGGGCAGACCGCGCACCTTCTCGACCACGACGCCGCCCTCAAGGCCGGCGTTGGCGGCGATCCAATACAGGGGCGAGGACAGGGCCTTGCGGACGATCTCCGCCCCGGTCGCGTAGTCGCCGGTCAGGTCGAGCTTGTCGATAGATTCAGCCGCCTGCAGCAGCGCAATGCCGCCGCCGCCGACGATGCCCTCCTCGACCGCAGCGCGGGTCGCCGACAGGGCGTCCTCGATGCGGTGCTTCTTCTCCTTCAGCTCGACCTCGGTGGCCGCGCCGACCTTGATCACTGCGACGCCGCCGGACAGCTTCGCAAGCCGCTCCTGCAGCTTCTCGCGGTCCCAGTCCGAGTCGGTCTTCTCGATCTCGGCCTTGATCTGGGCGATGCGGCCCTTGATGTCGTCCTCAGAGCCGGCGCCCTCGACGACGGTGGTGTTGTCCTTGGTCACCGTCACCTTGCGCGCCTTGCCGAGCAGATCCACCGTGACCCCATCCAGCTTCAGGCCGACCTCCTCAGAGATGACCTGCGCGCCGGTCAGGATGGCGATGTCCTGCAGCATCGCCTTGCGGCGGTCGCCGAATCCGGGGGCCTTGACGGCCACCGACTGGAACGTGCCGCGGATCTTGTTCACCACAAGGGTCGCAAGGGCCTCGCCCTCCACGTCCTCGGCGATGATGACCAGCGGGCGGCCGGCCTGCATGACCTTCTCCAGCACGGGCAGCAGGTCGTGGACGGCCGAGATCTTCTGGTTGGCGATCAGGACGTACGGCTCGTCGAAGACGGCCTCCATCCGCTCGGTGTCGGTCACCATGTACGGGGAGATGTAGCCCTTGTCGAACTGCATCCCCTCGACGAACTCGAGCTCCAGCCCGAAGGTCTGGGACTCCTCGACGGTGATGACCCCGTCCTTGCCGACCTTGTCCATCGCCTCGGCGATGATCTTGCCGACGTCCGGGTCGTTGTTGGCGGAGATGGTCGCGACGTTGGCGATCTCCTCCTGGGTCTCGATGTCGCGCGCGGCAGCGGAGATGGCCTCGACTACGCGCTCGACGGCCTGCTCGATGCCGCGCTTGAGCAGCATCGGGTTGGCGCCGGCAGCGACGTTGCGCATGCCCTCGTGCACCATCGTCTGAGCGAGCACCGTGGCGGTCGTCGTGCCGTCACCGGCGACGTCGTTGGTCTTGGTCGCTACTTCCTTGGCGAGCTGAGCCCCCATGTTCTCGTAGGGGTCGTCCAGCTCGATCTCCTTCGCGATCGTGACGCCGTCATTGGTGATCGTGGGAGCTCCCCACTTCTTCTCCAGCACGACGTTGCGGCCCTTGGGGCCGAGTGTCACCTTCACCGCGTCTGCGAGCTTGTTGACGCCGGCCTCGAGATTGCGGCGGGCGTCCTCGTGATACTTGAGCAACTTGGCCATGGTTCTTGGTCCTCCTGAAAGCTCAGGGTTCGAAGCGTGGTTACTTCTCGACGATCGCGAGGATGTCGCGAGCCGAAAGGATCAGGTACTCCTCGCCCGAGAGTTTGATCTCGGTTCCGCCGTACTTGGAGTAGACGACGGTGTCGCCCTCCTTGACGTCGAGCGGGATGCGCTCTCCCTGATCCGAGATGCGCCCCGGACCGACGGCGATGACTTTCCCCTCCTGCGGCTTCTCCTTCGCCGTGTCAGGAATGACAAGGCCGCTGGCGGTCGTCTGCTCGGCCTCGCTGGCCTGCACCACGACGCGGTCCTCGAGGGGCTTGAGCGCAACCTTAGTGGCGGTCGCCATGCTCGTCCTCCTTGTTCTGCAGCCGCCGCCCAGGGGTCGCGGCTACGCTTGTGATTGGTTGATCTGTTCAGATCCGACGCCGATCCCGACTCGCCCGCGCACCCATTGATCTAGGGCGGCGGCGCCGGCTGGCGTGCGGCTGGCACTCCAACCTCCTGAGTGCCAGCCTCGACGCTAGCAGTCTCCTAGATAGAGTGCAAGCCAACTAGCCCTTAAGCCCTCATATCTAAGCGCACTGCGCTCAGATGTGGCTAGTGTGAGCACTGCTCACTCGCGGTACAAGGGCTTTACTCAGTGTCACGCCGTGGTATTCTGAAACGCGGGGGAAGAGGTCGGGCAAGATTGGGAGGTAGGGACGTGCCAGACGGTAGCGTCGGTTCCGATTATCAGAGGCGCCTCGGCGCACGCCTGCGCGCGATCCGCCAGCAGCAGGGGATGACCCTTCAGCAGGTGGAGGAAGTGTCCAAGGGGCGTTGGAAGGCGGTCGTCGTGGGCTCGTACGAGCGCGGCGACCGAGCTGTCTCCGTCGCCAAGCTGCACGAGCTGAGCGAGTTCTACAACGTGCCGGTCTCCGAGCTGCTGCCCAAGGAGGAGGCGCTGTCGATCCATCCCAGCGGCGCGTCCAAGATCATGCTCGACCTGCGCAAGCTGTCCGCCAGCGACCTCGATCCAGATCTGACGCCGCTGTCGCGCTTCGCGCACACCATTCAGCTGCAGCGCGGCGACTTCAACGGCAGCGTCCTGACCATCCGCGGCGAGGATCTGCGCGCGCTGTCGGTGGTGTACGGGACCGACCCCGACGATCTGGTGATCCGGCTTGAGGATGAAGGCCTGCTCGCACAGGTCTGAGGCGGGGAGCTCGTCAGCCGCCGGCTCCTTGCGGCTGACCGCGCGACCCGGTCACGCCCGCGGAGGACCACCGCCGGCCAGCGCGCGATAGGCCTTCACGGTCTCGGCTATGCCGTCCGCCAGCGACACGCGAGAGGCGAAGCCGAGCGCGCGGAGCATGTCGCTGCTCAGCACGCGGTGCGCAGCCCCTTGCGGCTTATCGGGCGCGAACTGCAGCTGGATCCGCGGATCCACCGCGTCGCGGATCAGCGCGGCCAGATCGCCGACGGAGACCGCGACCGACGAGTCGATGTTGTAGCGCTCCCCGGCGGCCCCGCGCTCCAGGATCGTCAGGATGGCCGCAGCGGCGTCGTCGACGTGGATGAAGCTGCGCACCGCCGTGCCGTCGCCCCACACCGTCAGCGTCCCGTCAGGCGCCGCGTCGACCGCCTTGCGAACCAGCGCGTGGATCACCGTCGACCGCGCTGGGTCGAATGAGCCACCGGGCCCGTACACGTTGGTGAGCCGCCCGACGACGGTCTCGAACGCTTCGGACTGCTGCAGCCACGCGGCGACCGCCTCGTCGCTGATCTTCGACCACGCGTAGCCGGACAGACCCGGATCCACGGGGTCGATCAGCGGGGCGCGCTCGTCGAGTGAAACTGGCGCCCCGGCGCGGTACACCACACCGGATGAGGCGAACAGCATCCGCCGGATCCCAGCCCGCTCGGCCGCTTCGACCACTGCGCGGGTCATCGCCTGGTTGGCGTAGTAGATCGCGGCCTGATGGGACTGCTGGAACTGGATCCCGCCGGACTGCGCAGCGAGGTGGACGACACAGTCGACGTCGCGGAGGACGGGCGCGAGGTCAGCGCCGCGCACCAAGTCGACCTCTGCCTGGCGGACACCCGGCTGGGGCGGCCGGCCGCCGCCGGGACCGCCCAGGGCGATCACCTGCACTCCTGCGTCCGCCAGCAGCCGCGCGACCCGCGAGCCAATAAATCCTGTGCCTCCGGTGACCGCGACCCGGCCGATCGAAGCCATCAGCGCCCCGGCAGCGGGAGGCCCTGGTCCGCCATGTCCGCGACCACCATGTCCTCCACCAGCTCGTGGAATGTCATCTTCGGCTTCCACCCAAGCAGATCGACCGCCTTGGCGGGGTCAGACTGGAGATAATCGACCTCGGCCGGGCGATACAGCGACGGATCGATCTCGACGTACTCCTGCCAGTCCAGATCGACCAGCCCGAAAGCCACGTCGAGGAAGTCGCGCACCGTGTGGCTCTCGCCGGTCCCGATCACCAGGTCGACCGGCTCGTCCAGCTGCAGCATGAGGCGCATGGCCTCGACATAGTCACGCGCGTGGCCCCAGTCCCGGCGCGCGTCGAGGTTGCCCAGCCGCAGCTTGGTGATCTCGCCCTTGATGAGCCGAGGAATCGCATGAGTGATCTTGCGGGTGACGAACTCTCTACCGCGACGGGGACTTTCATGATTAAAGAGTATTCCGTTAGTTGCGTAGATTCCGTAGGATTCGCGGCAGTTGACCGTCGCCCAGAACGCGTAGACCTTTGACACCGCATACGGGCTTCTCGGGTGGAACGGCGTCCGCTCGTTCTGCGGCGGCGGCGCGGCCCCGAACATCTCGCTCGACGACGCCTGGTAGAAGCGGATCGACGGGTCGACCTGGCGGACGGCCTCGAGCAGTCGCACCGCGCCGAGTCCTGTCACGTCACCGGTGTGCACCGGCTGGTCGAATGAGTGCCGCACGTGCGACTGGGACGCCAGGTTGTAGACCTCGTGGGGGCGGACACTGTCGATCAGCCGCGTGAGCGAGTGCGAATCGCCGAGGTCGGTGACGTGCAGGATCAGCTTGGGCGCGTCTCCGGTGACCAGATGCGCGATCCGCGTCGTCCCGATGTCGCTGGTCGTGGTGCGGATCGTCCCATGGACTTCGTAGCCGAGGGCCAGCAGATGCTCGCACAGGTACGAGCCGTCCTGCCCGGTCACCCCGGTGACAAGCGCGCGCTTCGTGGCCATGGCGTCCTCCGCGATCACTCGACGCGGCGCTCAGCGCTCCGCGACACCGGCGAGCATACGCAATGGGCCGTGGGCAGCCCGGCGCGCGGCCGAGGCGGGCCGTGGGCAGCCCTGTCAGCGAAGGGCCAGGATCCAAGGACCGTGGTCGATGAAGCCGGCCCGTCGATAGGCTGCGACCGCAGCGGCATTGTCGGAGCGGACATGCAGGGTGACTCCGGGAAGACCGCGTCCCAGCAGCTGCTGGGACAGCGCCGCGACAGCATCCCCGCCGATGCCCCGCCCGCGCGAGCGAGGCAGGACGTAGACGCCCGCGATCTGCGCTCCGCGCGTCTGGCTGTACAACGAGACATCGACCTTGGCCACGACCTCGCCCTGGCGCTGCACGACCCAGGTGGCATCGTTCGCCAGGCTCTCCAGCATCCTGGACCGGACAGCCGCCCGGCCGGAGCGCGACAGCGGCGGGCCCATCTGATCCTCCACGTGCAGGCGCGCCGCCAGATCGGTCAGCGCCTCCAGGTCCCCACGCACGGCGGAGCGGAACCCTTCGGGGACGCAACCCGCCCAGTCCGCGACCCGCTGACCTACCATCAGGCGCTGCTCGCGCTGGCGCACCCGCCGCCGCAGCAGCCCCGAGAACGACGCATCGAGGATCGCATGGCAGATCGGCGCGTCGCCG
>DATKBU010000331.1:0-3271 GCA_035513815.1 Egibacteraceae bacterium | reverse complement strand
AGACCGCGCAGGGCCTCGATCACGTGCTCGACCGTCAGCGCCGGGCCGCACTCGATGAGGGTCGGGCGCTGCGCTTTGATGAGGTAGCCCGCGGTGACCTTGCTGAGCCCGGCGGTGCGCGTGTCGATCGCGGTGATGCCGTGGGCGAGCGGCTCCGGAACCGGGGCTGCGCTTGCGCTCACGGCGCGGCCTTGCCCTGGGGCGCGTCGCCGGTCCGCAGCGGCTTGCCTTCGCGCCGCGACGCAGGGGCGTCCGCGGGAAGCTGGACCTCGGCCAGCTCGTCGATCAGCTCGTGGCGGCGCACGTAGGTGGACAGCAGTGCCTGGATGATCGCCGCGGCGGGCAGGGCCAGCAGCGCGCCGACCGCGCCGAGAAGCACACCGCCGATCACCACCGAGATGAATGCCACCGCTGGATGGATCTCCATCGTGCGACCGTGGATCCGGGGGGCGATGAAGTAGTTCTCCAGCTGCTGGTAGACGACGATGAACCCCAGGACCCATAGCGCGGACAGCGGCTCCCGACCGACGAAGGCCACGAGCACCACGAGGATCCCGCCCAGATAGGTCCCGATCACTGGGACGAACGCGCTGGTGACGCCGACCCAGAGGGCCAAAGGGATCGGATAGGGCACGTTGACGACGAACAGGAACAGGCCGGTCGTCGCCGCGGCCACCACAGCCAGCAGCAGGCGGCTGTAGATGTAGCCGCCGGTCTTGGAGACCGCGAGCTCCCAGATCGCCAGCATCTCGCGCTGCCGCTCCGGAGGCAGCGGCTGAGCCAGCGTGCGCCGGAAGCGGGGGCCGTCGGCCACAAGATAGAAGGTGATCAGCGCGACCGCGGCCAGCTGCAGCATCACGCCCAGCGCCGTCGCGCCGATGTCGACGACGTTGCCCGCCGCGCCCAGCGCGATCTCTCGCAGCCGGTCGCCGAACTCCTGCGTGAACCGGAACAGCTCGCTGCGCAGCTCAGGGCTCGCCTCGATGTCAATGCCTAACGGCAGCTGAGCGGTGCGATCGCTGAGACGCTCGAGATTGGCGGGCAGTGCGCGGATGAAGTCGTTCACCTGCTGGACGACCAGCGGAACCATCGCTGCGATGACGCCGACGGCCGTGAGCAGAGCGACGATGAACACGGCGGCGGTGGCCGGACCGCGCCGCCAGCCGCGGCGGCCGAGGAACTGCACGGCCGGTTCCATCGCGAACGACAGGAACAGCGACAGCATCAGCATGATCAGCACGGAGCGCAGGGCGCGCACGATCACCAGGACGCCCCATGCGCCCACCACCACGCCGATCAGCGCCAGCAGTCGCGCGGGGGTGAGCCATGGCGTCTGGCGCTCGCGGTAGACCATCGCATGCTGCTCGGTCCCATGAGCGATCGGAACCCTGCCCTCCCCCACGCTGCCCGACTCGCTGTGGGTCGCGCTGGCATGCAAAGACGGCGACTCGTCGGGCTCCGCGCTCATGGATGCTCCTGTGTCAGCGACGTGCGGGCGCAGGCCGACAGTAAGCGGGTCGCGCACGCTCGGCAAGGAAGGCCGGCCAGACAGCTCCCCCTCGGCGGAATCGAGCGATCGCATGAGCAGGTCCGCCCGAGGTTTTTGGCAGCAGCGGCGTGGTCGCGGGCTGCGAACCCGGCGCAGCCCACCATACTGGTGCGGGCGATACAGGAGGGATCGTGAGCGAGCACCTGGTGTACACGCTGTATCAGGAGGGGCGCAGCAGACTGGACGACGGCGATCCCGGCGGAGCGGCTGAGATTCTCGAGCTGGCCGTTGAGCGGGAGCCGGCGAAGGCGTCCCTGCATGAGACTCTCGGGCGCGCGTACTTCGCGTCTGGTCGCTTGAGGCTGGCGCTGGCCGCCTTCGAGTCCGCGCTCGGGATCAATCCCTCCGACGACTACGCACATTTCGGCGCAGGACGCTGCTTCGAGCGCCGAGGGCAGCTCTTGGGTGCGGCGAAGCACTTCAAGCTGGCATGCGCTCTGGCTGATCGGCCTCACTACGCGGACGCCCTGGAGCGTGTGCAGGATCGTCTGCGGGAACCAGGCGCCTGACGCTGCTCAACCCCTGGAGTGTCTATGCTTGAGCGCGGCGCCGACAGATCGCGGATGCGGTCGAAACCGGGAGGTCGAAAATGGACAAAGGTTGGCGACGGTATCTGGAGGCCGCCGGCGGTGCGACCGAGATCCCGCGAAAGCGCGCCGAGCAGCTGGTGAAGACGTTGGTCAAGCAGGGCGAGGTGGCCGCGGATAAGGCCGAGAAGGCCGTTGAAGACCTGGTGAAACGGTCCGAGGGCAACCGCAAGGCCATCGCCTCGCTGGCTCGAACCGAGACGGAGCGAGCGGTCGGCCGGCTCGGATTGGCGCGTCAGAAGGACGTCGAGAAGCTGCAGGCGAAGATCGACAAGCTCGAGGCGCAACTCGCGGCGGCGCAATCGGCGGCGAAGCCCGCCAGCGCGGCGAAGGCGGCCCCCGCCAAACGCGCATCCGGCGGCTCGGCGGCGAAGAGCTCTGTGACTGGCGCCGCCGGGCGCACAGGGAAGGCATCCTCCGGCAAGGCAGCGACCGCCAAGCGCGCCGCTCCCGGCTCGCGTTCGCGCAAGCCCAGCGGATCAGAGTAGCGGGCGCATGCAGCCACTGGAGGATCTGACGCGCCGGCTGGCGGGCTTGGCTGCTCAGCCGGTCTCTGCCCACCCGCAGGCCCTCGATGAGGTCCACGAGATCATCGTCGGGGAGCTGGACGCTCTCGCGCGCCTCGGATCCAGCGGCGGATCGGCTTCCGCGGCCGTGAGCTGAGCCACCTCAGCGCAACGGCCCAGCGGTGAGCGGACGCGGTGCGGGCGCCCGCCGGCGGCTGGACGTTGAGCTTGTGCGCCGCGGGCTGTCCGCCAGCCGCTCCGAGGCATCCCGGCTGATCGACCAGGGTCGCGTCCTGGTGGGCGGCGCCCCTGCGCTGAAGGCGTCGTCGCAGGTTCTGCCCGGCGACGCGCTGAGTGTGCGAGCGGCGGCGGACGACTACGCGTCGCGGGGCGGGCACAAGCTGGCGGGCGCCCTGGATGACCTCGAGCTCAGCGTCGAGGGACGCCACTGCCTGGACGCGGGCGCCTCAACCGGGGGCTTCACCGATGTGCTGCTGCGGCGCGGAGCGCTGCGTGTGATCGCTGTCGATGTGGGCTATGGCCAGCTCGCCTGGGCGCTCCGCAGCGACCCGAGGGTCGTGGTCATGGATCGGGTCAACGTGCGTCACCTCGCACCGGATGATGTCCCC
>DATKBU010000330.1:0-3365 GCA_035513815.1 Egibacteraceae bacterium | reverse complement strand
CCTCGCCGGCCTCCAGGCGCTCGATGACCTCCTGGGCTTGCGGCTCCGTCTCGACCAGGATGTGGCGCGCGGACGCCGTCGCGCCGAAGCGGCCCTCAGGGTTCTCGTCGAAGCGCGCCTGGATGTCCTCGTCGGTCACCTCTGCCTCGCCCGCCAGCGCCGCTTCGATTCGCTCCTGATGCGCCCGATCTCTCAGCAGCGGCTCCACATCCGCCTCGGTGAGCCCGCCCTCAGCCAGCACCTGCTGGTAGCCCTCTTCGCCGCCGACCTGCTCCACAACCTCAGCGCGCGCGGCCTGGATGTCCTCGTCGGTGATTGAGATCCCAAGCTCCTCGGCGCCCTGCGCCAGGAGCTCGGACAGGATCAGCCCGGTCAGCGCACCGGCCTCGAGCTGGCGGCGCGCCTCGCCCGTCTCATCAGCGTCGAGCTGCGCCGCGGTCTGGGGATTCCCGCTCGAGACCTCGATGCGCCGCTCGGCGTCGGCCATCGAGACGACTTCGCCGTTCACGGTCGCGGCCGCCCCGGGGTCGGCGCCGGTGACCTGCGCCGCCGGCGAGCAGCCGGCGAGGATCAGCACGGCAGAGACGGTCAGCGCGACGCGCATGCGGACGAGGGATCGGATGGGCACAGTGAAAGCCGTTCATGAGGGGATGAAGCAAATCGAGTGAGACGGCTGCAAGTCTAGGCCAGCACGCGATGACCCGCCCGGCGGCGCTCGCCAGTCATCTTGTGCGCGGCGCGAGGATCTCCTTGAGCGAGCGCGCGAGCAACCCCACAACGTCGCCGGCCTTCGACTTCGTGGGCAGCGGGATCTCCAGAGCCTCCGCGGCCGGATTGTGCAGGACTTCGCGATGCTCGCGCGCCAAACGGACTTCCTGTGCGTCGGAAAGCGACACCGGCGCCACGCGTACTGTGCGGCGCGGCGTGGTGGTGATCTCGCGGATGCCCCAGCGGCGTGCGGCTGCCCGCAGCGCGGCGACTGAAAGCAGACGCTCCGCCGGCTCGGGCAGCGGGCCATAGCGGTCGACCAGCTCCTCGCGCACCGCGCGCACTCCCGTGGCGTCGCGCACCGAGGCGATCTTGCGGTACGCCTCCAGCCGCAGCGCCTCGTCGGCGATGTAGCTGCCGGGCAGGTGCGCATCGATGGGCAGGTCGATGGTGATCTCGAACTCCTCGGCGGGGGCGGCCCCGTCCCGCAGCTCGTCGACCGCCTCGCGCATCAGCTGGGCGTACGCCTCGAAGCCGACCGCCGCCACGTGGCCTGACTGCTCGGCGCTGAGCACATCGCCGGCGCCGCGGATCTCCAGATCCCGCAACGCGATCGACAGCCCCGATCCGAGGCCAGTGTGGGTGGCCACCGTCTCCAGGCGCTTGTACGCCTCCTCCGTGAGCGACTGGTGCTCCGGGTGGAACAGATACGCATAGCCCCGCTGGGAAGCCCGCCCGACGCGGCCGCGCAGCTGGTACAGCTGCGCCAGCCCCAGCAGATCCGCGCGCTCGATGAGCAGCGTGTTGGCGTTGGCGATGTCCAAGCCCGATTCGATGATCGTGGTGCACACCAGCACGTCGAACTCGCGCTGCCAGAAGCGCACCATCACCCGTTCCAGCGCTGCCTCATCCATCTGGCCGTGCGCGATCTCGACGCGCGCACCGGGGACCAGCTCGCGGACGCGCTCGGCGGCGGCCGAGATGGTGGCGACCTGGTTGTGCACCCAGAAGACCTGACCCTCGCGAAGCAGCTCGCGGCGCACAGCCAGCGCCGCCAGCGGCTCATCCCACGCCCCGACATGCGTGACCACCGGCTGGCGCTCCTCGGGCGGGGTGTCGATGGTCGACAGGTCGCGGATGCCGGTGATCGCCATCTCCATCGTCCTCGGGATGGGCGTCGCGGTCATCGTCAGCACGTCCACCGAAGTGCGCAGCCGCTTGAGCTTCTCCTTGTGCGCGACACCGAAGCGCTGCTCCTCGTCGACGACGATGAGCCCGAGATCCTTGAACTGGACATCGGCGCCCAGCAGCCGGTGCGTTCCGATGGCGAGATCCACCGTCCCTGCGGCCAGCCCGTCGAGTATCTGGCGCTGCTCGCGCGCGCTCGCGAAGCGCGACAGGACCGCGACCTTCACCGGGAAGCCCGAGAAGCGCTCGCTGAACGTCTCGCCGTGCTGCTGGGCGAGCAGCGTCGTGGGGACCAGCACCGCGACCTGCTTGCCGTCGAACACGGCTTTGGCCGCCGCCCGCACGGCGATCTCGGTCTTTCCGAACCCCACATCGCCGCAGATCAGCCGATCCATCGGCAGCGGCGTCTCCATGTCGCGCTTGACCTCGTCGATCGCCGAGACCTGATCGGGCGTCTCCACGTGCGGGAAGGCGGTCTCAAGCTCGCTCTGCCACGCCGAGTCGTGACTGAACGCATGGCCGGGCGAATGCATGCGGGCGCGGTACAGGCGAGTCAGCTCGGCCGCCATCTCGCGCACCGCCTTGCGGACCTTGGTCTTGGCGCGCTGCCAGTCGGCGCCGCCCATGCGCATGATCCGCGGCTCCTCGCCGCCGATGAAGCGGGCCAGCGAGTCGACGCTGTCGCTGGGCACGAACAGGCGATCCCCGCCCGCGTACTCAACCACCACATAGTCGCGAGTGACTGTGCCCGCCGCCCCGCCGCCGACTGTCGTCGTGGGGCCCTTGAGCTGGCGGGTCACGATGCCGGCGTAGCGCCCGACGCCGTGCACAGCGTGGACGACCGGGTCACCGGGCGCCAGGTCCAGAACCGTCTCGGAGGCCGCCCGCTTGCTGGGCAGTCGTCGACCCACCCGGGACCGCCGAGGGCCGAACAGATCCCACTCGCCGAGCACTGCGATGCCGAGGTCGGCTGATCGGAACCCTTCCCGCAGCGGCGATTCGCAGATCACGACCTGCCCGCCGCCGCTGTCTTCGACCCGCTGCGCTACCGGCGCCGCCAGGCCCTGCTCGCGCAGAACCTCGGCGAGCCGCAGCGCTGGCCCGTGGCCGACCGTGGTCAGGACGACCAGCAGCCCTTCGGCAGAGAGCCGGCGCGCCTCCGCGGCCGCCGCCGCGACGTCGCCCCGGAACGAATCCCAGGCAGCCCCGGGGATGTCCGCAGTCCCGAACGGAGCGAGCGACCAGACCGGCCCCCGGGCTCGGGCCTCGACCGCCTCCCACTGGCCGAAACCGACGGAATGCTCGCGATCGCCGAGCACGGGAGCGATTGCCTGCGTCCCCTCGGGCCCGGTCCCCCAGCCCGCCACCATCAGCGCTGCCGCCTGCTCGCGCAGCTCCGCGGCTCGGTCGGTCACCCGCTTGGGATCGATCACCGCCATCCCCGAATCTGCGGGGAAGAAGTCCGGCAG
>DATKBU010000329.1:0-13118 GCA_035513815.1 Egibacteraceae bacterium | reverse complement strand
GACGCGACGTCGGTCCAGCGGGCGGCGCCGCTCAACGTCGCGAAGACGTCCGAGGCGAGGGCGAAGAAGATGAAGACGGCGACCGCTCCGATGATCGCGCCGATCTCTGGGCGGCGCAGCGCCCGGGTGAGCAGGCCCAGCCTTGCGAGGCGCTCGTCGTCGGCCCGCCGGGGCGGGCGCTCCGCGACCGCCGCGCCGCCGCTGGCTGGCTGATCAGCGCTGGTCACTGGATGCCACCTCTCGTCTCGGGCTCTGTAGTTCGGGCGCTGCCCTGTCCGGTCCGGGCCGGAGGTTGCGGCCCCGGCCCGGCACGGCCCGTCGGGCTGACGATGAGGCGAGCCCTATCGGGTTCCCGCCTCCGTCAGCGCCTGCACCTGCTCCGCGTTGCTCGCGTCGACGAAGCCGGGACCTGTGAGCACGGGCAGGCCGCCTCCGACGGTGTTGGCGTTCGTGACGTTGAGGTACAGCATGACCACCGGGAGGTAGCCCTGCAGGTACTGCTGCTGGTCGACGGCGAACAGGATGTCGCCGTCGATGATCCCTTGGATCACGTCGCCGCTGAGATCGAAGGTGGCCAGCACTGCCTCCGACCCGGCGCCGGCGACGGCGTCGACCGCGGCGACAGCGATGTCCGGGTTGAGCGCGAGCACCGCGTTGATGCTGGTGTCGGACTCCAGCTTGGACTGGATCTCGGTCAGGGTCGCGGCCACGTCGCCGGTGCCGCTGACGTTGAAGTCCTCGACGTCGCCCCCGAAGGTCTCCCTCGCGCCGTCGCAGCGCTGCTGCAGGCCGATGTTGCCCTCCTCGTGGATGACGCACAGCAGGTTCGTCGCGCCCTCCGCCGCCAGCCGCTCGCCCGCGCCCTGGCCGGCGATGTCCTCGGTCTGACCCACGTGCGTCATGGCGCCGGAGATCTCACCGAGCCCGGAGTTGAGCGTGATCACCGGGATGCCGGCGGAGGTGGCCGCGGCCACAGCGTCCTGGATCGCCTCGGGGTTCGGCGCCGACACGGCCAAGCCGTCGATGCCGGCCGACACCGCCGACTCGATCAGCTGCGCCTGGGCCTGCGGGTCATTGTTGCTCTCCTGATAGTTCAGGCTCACACCGAGATCGGCGGCCGCCTGCTCCGCGCCCGCCTTGGCGACCGACCAGAACCCGCCGCCGTCGCCGTGAGTGACCATGCCGATGGTGATGTCGCTGTTCTCGCCGCCGCCGGCGTCGTCGGCGGCCGCATCGGCAGTCGGCTCCGCCGCCCCCTGGTCGGTTCCCGAGCAGGCTGCCGCAAAGAGCAGCAGCGCTGACAGAGCCGCAAGCCATCCGAATCTCGTCACCTTCATTGCCCTCGTCTCCTTGTCTACTCGCGGCGCCCGGCCGCGTCGAGTCACGCTGATGTGGTGGACATGTCGCCGCCCGTTGCCATTACCGAGCGGAGGTAGGTGAGTGAGTCGCGTACGTCGCTTCGGGGATCTGCGGTCGTTGCTGACGCGCCCGCGTCCAGGGCGATGTCCTGTTCGAGCACGTACCAGCCGGGATAGCCCGCGGTCTCCAGCGCAGCGACGGTGCGGTCGATGGCCAGGTCGCCGCGGCCCAGCGGCTGGAACATGCCCCGGCGAGTGGCTTCCAAGAGGCTGAGCTCGCCTGACTGCACGCGCCGGCACAGCGCCGTGTGCGCGTCCTTGAGGTGGACGTGGCCGATTCGTCCGGCCGCTGCCTGGGCGAACTCGACGGGATCGACGCCGCCGATCGCCAGATGGCCGGTGTCCAGGCACCACGACACCTGGGTGTCCTCCAGGACCCGCCAGATCTCATCCGCGTTCTGGACCACGGTGCCGGCGTGGGGGTGCAGCACGTGGCGCAGGCCGGCGGAGGCGACGAGCTCCTCCACCCGCGCGAGGGTGTCGGCCAGCTGACGCCACGCCGGGTCGTCGAGAGGGGTTCGGGGGCTCCAGTCCAGATCGGTGACCGCGGCGGTGACGAAGCAGTCGGCGCCCGCGGCCGACAGCAGCGCCAGGGCCCGCGCGGCCGCCGCCATGGTCTGGGAGGCGGCGTCGCGGTCGTGGAGCACCAGCGGCACGAAGCCGCCCACCAGGCGCAGTCGGTAGCGGTCAAGCATGGCGCGGAGCGCCGCTGGATCGTCTGGCAGGAAGCCGTCCGCGCCCAGCTCGGTCGCCCGCAGCCCGAGTTCGGCCATGTCGCGCAGCACCCGCTCGGCTGGCAGCTGCAGCCCCCAGCCGGGGACCTCGCAGATCCCCCACGAGATCGGCGCGCCGGCGGTGCGCTGAAGGATGCCGTCCATCCTGACCTCTCGCGGAGCGGTTGCGGTTCTAGTGGAGCGCTCTAAGTTGGAGCGGTTGGAGCGCTCCAACAATTGCATCGAGCCGCGGCGGGTGTCAAGGGGTTTCTCCCGGGCCAGCCGGCGCGGACTCGTATGGCAGCATTGGCGCTGACATGACCCGACCCACGCTCGAGGACGTCGCCCGCCGCGCGGGCGTCTCGCGATCGCTCGTGTCGCTGGTGATGCGAGGCGCGTCCAACGTCAGCGAGCAGCGCCGGACCGCCGTCCTCGCGGCCGCCAAGGATCTCGGCTACCGGCCGAACGCCAACGCCCGCAACCTCGCCCAGAAGCGGACGCGCACGCTCGGCGTGGTCCTGAACGACCTGCACAACCCGTTCTTCGCCGATATCGCCGACGGGGCGGCCGCCGCCGCGGCCGAGCACGGCTACCACATGCTGCTCGGCGCCGCGTCGCGCTCAGTGGACGCCGAGCGCGACGCCCTGCACACCTTCATGGATCTTCGCGCCGAGGGCGTGGTGCTCGTCGGGACCACGCTCCCGTCGGCCGAGATCGCCGACGCCGCCCGCAGCGTCGCCATCGCCGTGGCGAGCAGGCAGGTGCGCCAGCCCGATGTGGACACCGTGATCAGCGATGAGCGACTGGGCGCCCGACTGGCGGTGGAGCACCTGGTGGGCCTCGGCCATCGCAAGATCGCGCACATCGACGGAGGCGACGGCGCAGGAGCGAGCACGCGCCGCGGCGCCTATTCGGCGGCGATGAAGGCGTTCGGCCTGGAGTCGGAGACCAAGGTCGTGCCGGGGGAGTTCACCGACCTCGCGGGCGCCCGGGCCGTCGAGCAGATGCTGGCCGACGGCGAGCTGCCGACCGCCATCTTCGCCGCCAACGACCTCGTCGCCGCCGGGGCGCTCGGCTCCCTGGAGGACGCCGGCCTTGCGATCCCGGCTGACGTTTCGCTGGTCGGCTACGACAACACCGCGCTGGCCGCCATGCACCATCTGTCGCTCACGAGCGTGCACCAGCCCCGCCTCGAGATGGGCCGCTTGGCCGTGGAGTCGCTCATCGAGCGCCTGGAGGAGGGTCGCGCCCGCCCGGTGCGCCACGTGCTGACGCCCCGGCTGGTCGTCCGTGAGAGTTCCGCGGCCCCGCCGGCGGGCGCGCGCAGGAACTCACTCAGCGTCTCGCGCGCCGCCCCCATCGGGCGCGCTTAGGCCTCAGCGAGCCCGTCAGGCCCTTGACAACGCCGACCGTGCTGTGGCCATAGTGGGAACGAGTGTTGGAGCGCTCCAACCGGGCGCTCGCACCTGATGGGCAGTGCGAGGGGCTGGCATGCCGCAGCGCCAACCGATCTTCGATCTGATCGCCATGGGGCGGATCGGCGTCGACCTGTATCCGGAGCAGAGCGGGGTCGCGCTGGCCGATGTGCGTTCGTTCGCCAAATCGCTTGGGGGAAGCCCGATCAACGTGGCGGTCGGCGCCGCGCGGCTCGGGCGGCGGGCCGCGGTGATCACCAAGGTGGGCGACGACGGCTTCGGGGCCTATCTTCGGCGGGCGCTGGAGGGCTTCGGCGTGGACACGCGCTGGGTCGGAACCGACCCGGCGCTGCGCACGCCGATTGTGTTCTGCGAGATCTTCCCGCCGGATCGCTTTCCGCTGCTGTTCTACCGCGAGCCGAAGGCGCCGGATCTGAACATCGCCAGCGACGAGCTGGACTTGCCGGCCGTCCAGGCGGCCGGCGTGCTGTGGACGACCGGCACGGGCCTGTGCGACGAGCCGAGCCGCACCGCCACGCTGACGGCGCTGGAGGCTCGCGCGCGGGGCGGCGTCACGATCCACGACCTTGACCACCGGCCGATGTTCTGGGATTCGCCTGAGAGCGCCAGCAAGTGGGCGCGGGCGGCGCTGGGGTTGGCTACCGTCGCGGTCGGCAATCGCGACGAGGTCGACATGGCGGTGGGGGAGCGGGAGCCGCACGCGGCCTCGGCGGCGCTGCTCGACGCCGGCGTGGCGCTTGCGATCGTCAAGCTCGGCCCCCGCGGCGTGCTGGCCCGCACGGCTGAGGGCGTCGTCGAGGTGGCGCCTCTGCCCGTGGAGGTCGTCAACGGGCTCGGCGCCGGTGACGCTTTCGGCGGGGCGCTGTGCCACGGCCTGCTCGCCGGCTGGGACGTCGAGCGGGTGCTGCGCTACGCCAACGCCGCCGGCGCGATCGTCGCGGGACGGCTGGCCTGCGCCGACGCCATGCCGACGATCTCCGAGATCGAGCAGGCGCTCGCCCAGCCGCCGAACGCTCCCAGCCCGGGTCTGGCGGAGCTGGCCGGCCCGAGCGGGAGCGCGTGACGATGGGAGCGCGCGTCTACTATCCGCGCGAATCGCTGCGCGATGGGTCCGACCCGGTTCTGGTCACGCCGGAGGCCGCCGGCTGGGCGTACTCCGGCCTGCGGATCGTCGAGCTGGCCCCCGGCGAGGAGCGCGTCATCGCCACCGGCGACGCGGAGATGGCCGTGCTGCCGTTGGCCGGCTCCTTCACGGTCGAATGCGAAGGGCGCCGGTTCGCCCTTGCCGGGCGCGAAGACGTGTTCAGCCGCGTATCGGACTTCGCCTACCTGCCGATCGACGCCGAGGCGCGCGTGGCCGCGGCGGGCGGCGGCCGTCTGGCGCTGCCGTCGGCCAAGGCGACGCGCCGGCTGGATCCCGCCTACGGCGCGGCGCGCGACGTGCGTGTGGAGATCCGGGGCGCCGGGCAGGCGACCCGGCAGATCAACAACTTCCTGGCGCCCCAGTCCCTGGAGGCCGACAAGCTCGTCGCCGTGGAAGTGCTCACTCCCGACGGGAACTGGTCCAGCTATCCGCCGCACAAGCACGACGAGGCGTCGGAGTCGGAGGCTGTGCTGGAGGAGATCTACTACTTCGAGGTGCGCGGCGACGCTGGGTTCGCCCTGCAGCGGCTGTACACGGCCGACGGCGAGATCGACGCCACCGAGACGGTGCGCAGCGGGGATGTGTTCCTGATCCCGCGCGGCTACCACGGCCCCTCGATCGCGCCCCCGGGATACGAGCTGTACTACCTGAACGTGCTGGCCGGCCCGGCCGAGGAGCGAACGATGGCCTTCTGCACGGATCCGGCGCACGACTGGCTGTGGGGGGCATGGCAGACCGTGGCGGCCGACCCGCGCGCGCCGCTGACGACGGCACAGGGGCGGCGATGACCGGGCGCAAGCCGGCGACGGAGGAACGGCGATGACCGCCCGACGGCTGACGACCGCCCAGGCGCTGGTGGAGTTCCTGATCGCCCAGCATGTCGAGCGCGACGGGCGGGTGCGCCGGTTCTTTGACGGCTGCTTCGGGATCTTCGGGCACGGCAACGTCGCCGGCGTCGGCCAGGCGCTCCAGCAGGCCGGCGACCGCCTGCGCTACTACCAGTCGCGCAACGAGCAGGCGATGGTGCACGCCGCCGCGGGCTACGCCCGCATGCGCAACCGGCTGGGCGCGCTGGCGTGCACCACCTCGGTGGGCCCCGGGGCGACGAACATGGTGACCGCTGCCGCCGGGGCGACGATCAACCGGCTGCCCGTGCTGCTGCTGCCTGGCGACGTGTTCGCGTCGCGTCTGCCGCGACCGGTCCTGCAGCAGCTGGAGCGCCCGGGGGACCCGGACGTGTCCGTGAACGACTGCTTCCGGCCCGTGTCGCGCTACTTCGATCGCATCAACCGGCCCGAGCAGCTGATCTGGTCGGCGGTCGAGGCCATGCGCGTGCTGACCGACCCGGCTGAGACCGGCGCCGTCACTCTCGCGCTGCCCCAGGACGTCCAGGCGGAGGCCTACGACTTCCCCGCCGACCTGTTCGCCGAGCGCGTCTGGCGCGTGCCCCGGCCGCTGCCTGAAGCCGGCGCCCTTGACCGCGCCGTCGTCCTGCTGCGCTCCGCCCGCCGGCCGCTGATCATCGCGGGCGGGGGAGTGATCTACTCCGAGGCCGCCGCCGCGCTCCGCGGGCTGGTCGACGCCACGGGCATCCCCGTGGCCGAGACGCAGGCCGGCAAAGGCTCGCTGCCCTACGACCACCCATCGAATCTGGGCGCGGCCGGGGCCACCGGGACGCCGGGGGCGGCCGAGATCGCGCGCGGCGCCGACGTCGTGCTCGGCGTCGGCACCCGCTGGAGCGACTTCACCACCGGCTCTCAGGCCCTCTTCGCCAACCCCTCGGTGCGCTTCGTCAACGTCAACATCGCCGCGTTCGACGCGCACAAGTTCGCCGGCGAGGCGCTCGTGGGCGATGCGCGCGCGACGCTCGGCGCTCTGAGCGCCCAGCTCGCGGGCTACGACGTCGAAGCCGACTATCGGGCCCGCGCGCGGGAGCTGGCGGCGGCCTGGGACGAGCAGGTGAGCCAGCTCTACACCCTGGGCCACTCGCCCCTGCCCGCGCAGTCCGAGGTCATCGGCGCGGTGAACGAGGCCGCCGGCCCGCGCGACGTGGTGGTGTGCGCCGCCGGCAGCATGCCAGGCGACCTGCACAGGCTGTGGCGCGCCCGGGATCCCAAGGCCTACCACGTCGAGTACGGCTACTCGTGCATGGGCTATGAGATCGCCGGCGGGCTCGGTGTGAAGATGGCGGACCCCTCGCGGGAGGTGTACGTGATGGTCGGCGACGGGTCGTACCTGATGATGGCTCAGGAGCTGGTCACCGCCGTGCAGGAGGGGGTGAAGCTGATCGTCGTCCTGGTGGACAACCAGGGCTACGCCTCGATCGGCTCCCTGTCAGAGTCGCTCGGCTCCGGCGGGTTCGGCACCCGCTACCGGTACCGCGACGCCGACGGCGCGCTGGAGGGCGACGTCCTGCCCGTCGACCTCGCCGCCAACGCGGCCAGCCTGGGAGCGGTGGTGCATCGCGCGGAGACGCTCGCCCAGCTGCGTGAGGCGCTGAAGGCGGCGCGCGAAGAGACCAGGACCACGGTCGTGTGCATCCGGACCGATCCGTCCGCGCCCGCGCCCGGGTCCGGGGTCTGGTGGGACGTGCCCGTGGCCGAGGTGTCGGACATGCCTGCGGTGCAGGCCGCCCGCTCCGAGTACGAGACGCAGCGGCGCGCGCAGCGTCATTTCCTGTGACAGGAGGCTTCCCATGGACATGATCACGCATTGGATCGGCGGGAAGCCGGCCGGCGCGGAGCCGGCCCGGCACGGCGAGGTCACGGACTCGGCCACGGGTGAGGTCACCGCGCGCGTGGCGTTCGCCTCGGCGGCCGAGGTCGACATGGCGGTCGCCGCGGCTCGGGACGCGTTCGGAGGATGGCGCGACACCTCGCTCAGCCGTCGCACGCGGATCCTGTTCGCCTTCCGGCAGCTGCTCGACCAGCGCAAGGACGATGTCGCGCGCGCGATCACGCGCGAGCACGGCAAGGTGCTCGACGACGCGCGCGGCGAGGTGACCCGCGGCCAGGACGTCGTCGAGTTCGCCTGCGGCATCCCCCACCTGCTGAAGGGCGGGCACTCGGAGAACGTGTCGACCAAGATCGACTCGTACTCGATCCGCCAACCGCTCGGCGTGTGCGCTGGGATCACGCCGTTCAACTTCCCCGCGATGGTGCCGATGTGGATGTTCCCCCTGGCGATCGCCTGCGGGGACACGTTTGTGCTCAAGCCCAGCGAGAAGGACCCGTCCGCGTCGGTGCTGCTCGCCGAGCTACTGGCAGAGGCAGGGCTGCCCGACGGGGTGTTCAATGTGGTGCACGGCGACAAGGAGGCGGTGGACGCGCTCCTGACCCATCCAGACGTCGCCGCGGTGTCGTTCGTCGGATCGACGCCGATCGCGCGCTACGTCTACGAGACCGGCACCAGGCACGGCAAGCGCGTGCAGGCGCTGGGCGGCGCGAAGAACCACGCTGTGGTGCTGCCCGACGCCGACCTGGATCTGGCCGCCGACGCGCTGACCTCGGCCGCCTACGGCTCCGCCGGCGAGCGCTGCATGGCGATCTCGGCGGTCGTGGCGGTGGGCGACGTGGGTGATCGGCTGGTGGCCGAGCTGCGCGAGCGCGTCTCGGCGCTGGTGACCGGCCCGGGAACGGACCCGTCATGCCAGATGGGTCCGCTCGTCACCGCCGAGCACCGCGCGCGCGTGGCCGGCTACGTTGATGCGGGCGTCGAGGCCGGCGCCGCGCTCGTCGTGGACGGGCGCGGCTTGGTTGTGGGCGGGCACGAGGACGGCTTCTTCCTCGGGCCGTGCCTGTTCGACCATGTCACGCCCCAGATGAGCATCTACACCGACGAGATCTTCGGACCGGTGCTCGTCGTGCTCCGCGCGGACACGTTCAACGAGGCCCTCGACCTGGTCAACCGCAATCCGTACGGCAACGGCGCGGCGATCTTCACCAACGACGGGGGCGCCGCCAGGGAGTTCCAGAACACCGCGCAGGCGGGGATGGTCGGCGTCAATGTGCCCATCCCGGTGCCGATGGCCTACCACTCGTTCGGCGGCTGGAAAGCCTCGCTGTTCGGCGATCTGCACATCCACGGTCCCGAGGGCGTGCAGTTCTACACCCGCGGCAAGGTCATGACGGCCCGCTGGCCCGACCCGCATCACCGAGGCGTCGACCTGGGCTTCCCCACGTCATCCTGATCACCGGGGCCCCGCGTCGACGCGCAGGGTGCGGAAGGTGATCGAGTAGCGCAGCGTCGCCACTGCCGGGATGCTGTGCTGCCAGCTGGAGCGCGCGGCCTTCGACAGCGCGTACCCCGAGCGCCGCGCCAGCGGCAGCTCGTAGACGCGGCGCTCGCCTGACACCCGGCGCTGGAAGCGCATGACGCAGTCCGACAGCAGGGACACCCCGACGACCGTCGGGCCGAACGCTGGCGCGTCGCGGTGCCAACCGATCGTCGCCGCGGGCGGATAGCGGGAGATCAGCGCCTGGACCAGGCGCTGGGGGTCTAGCTCGGCCAACCGCGCGCCGCGCTGGCGGACCTCATCCAGCCACTGCGGCACCGGCTCAGTCGGGCTGACGGAGCGGGCCTGGAAGTCGTAGTCGTACCCGAACAGCCGGACGGTCCGCCGGGCGGCTTGGCCGTGGATAACCACCTGGCCGAACTCCAGCGCCTCAAACCGCTCGACGAGCGCCTGCTCCTCGGAGGCGGAGAGCAGACCTGGCTCGTAACGCAGCCCCACGGGCTCTTCCACGACGCCTCGCATCGCCTGACATGGCCCTTCTGTCGAACCACCGTGCCGCCGCGCGAGTCTCCATCCGCCGGTTGGGGATCCTCGACAGCTGGGAAGCAGCCGATTCCTTTGCGGGGCTCGGTCCGTCTGAATGGAAGTATGAACCGCGGGATGAGCACGCCGATGACCGCCAGGGCCTCACCAGGCAAGGTGCGCGCTGAGGAGGATGGCGCGCCCGAGACTGCGTGGATCCTGCAGGTCGACCTGGACCAGTTCATCGCCGCGGTCGAGATCGCCCGCCGGCCGGAGCTGCGCGGCAGACCCGTCGTGGTCGGCGGGTCCGGCGACCCCCAGTGGACTGTGAGGACCGCGTCGGGGGGGCGGGCCAGGGCGAATCCCCGGGGGCACGCGCCGCTAGTCGTCCGGGCGCTCCCCGGTGACGAAGTACGCGACCTGGCGGGCCATCTCCACGCCGTGGTCGGCGATCCGCTCGTAGTAGCGGGCGATCAGGGCCAGGCTGACCGCCTCCTCGACGGACTGCTGGCCGGTGTACAGCTCGGTGAGCAGGTACTTCTGCAGCAGGTCCGCTTGGTCATCGCGCTGCTTGAGCTCATTCGCGGCAAGGCCGTCGTGCTCGCGCCAGGCTGTGACCGCGCCGGCGAAGATCTCGCTGGAGACCTCGCCGAGCTGGCTGATCGTGCGCCGCAGCTCATGGCTCATCGCCGGCGGGTGCACCCACGTCAGCGACTCTGCAACATGGCTCAGCAGGTCTCCCGCGCGCTGCACGTCGCCCACCGAGCGCAGCACCGCGACCACCCGGCGAAGGTCGCCGGCGACGGGCGACTGCCGTGCGAGCAGCACATAGCACGCCTCCTCGAGTTCGAGGCAGCGGCGGTCAACCTCGTCATCGGCGGCGATCGCCTGCGCCGCGCGATGGCGATCCGCCTGCAGAAACGCGGAGGTGACGGGCTGGATCTGCTCGGCGACAAGCTCGGCGACCTCGATGAGCAGACGATCGCAATCGGCCAGCTGCTGCTGGAAATCGGCCCGCGGGCCACCCAGCTGGCGGCGCTCCTGCTCCAACCAGTCAAGCGGATCCGGCGACTCAGTCATTGCTAGGCACTATAGGTCCCCCGTGCCCCGGCGCCCCGAACCTCGCGGCTGGCGTACAGTCGATCGCCTATGGCGATCAACCGAGGTCTGCGCATTGTCGCGCGTCCGGGGCACCCGGACTTTCTCGACCTGCCCTGGGATCAGTCCCTGGATGCCTGGCACGACGCGCGCATCGTCGACGTTCCTCACGGCATCCATCGCCATGTTGTGCAGTTCATCGACTACGACGGCGTCCTGTACGCGCTCAAGGAGCTGCAGCCGCGGGTCGCCCAGCGCGAATACGCGATGCTGCGCAAGATGGCCGAGGAGGAGATCCCGGTCGTGGAAGTCGTCGGCGTCGTGGAGCGCTCCGGGCTGCCGGCCGACCTCCGCGCTCTCGACGACGTCCTGATCACTCGCTACCTGGACTACTCCCTGCCGTATCGCGCGCTGTTCATCAACCGCCGCAGCACCACCGACGTCCGCGGGCTGCACGACCGGCTCATCGACTCGCTCGCGATGCTGCTTGTGCGCCTGCACCTGAGCGGGTTCTTCTGGGGCGACTGCTCGCTGTCGAACACCCTGTTCCGCCGCGACGCCGGGGCGCTCGCGGCGTACCTGGTCGACGCCGAGACCGGCGAGTGGCACCCGACGCTGAGCAGGGGCCAGCGGGAGGAGGACCTCGACATCGCGGAGCTGAACGTGATCGGCGGGCTGCTCGATCTGCAGGCTCAGCTGGATCTGCCGCCCGATCCTGATCCTGAGGAGATGGCGCTGCTGCTGCGCCGCTCCTACACGGGCCTGTGGGAGGAGCTCACCACGGAGGTGGTCATCGGCAGAGACGAGCGCTACAAGATCGAGGCGAGGCTGCGCCGCCTCAACGAGCTCGGCTTCGACGTGGACGAGATGGAGCTGGTCTCCACCGACGAGGGCGACCGCCTGGTCCTGAAGACCTCGGTCAGCGAGAAAGGCCACCACCGCCGCCGGCTGCTGTCGCTGACCGGCTTGGAGGCGCAGGAGAACCAGGCGCGCGTGCTATTGAACGACCTGGCCAACTTCCGCCTGGTGCTCGAGCGCAACTCCGGGCGCCCGGTGAGCGAGTCCATCGCCGCTCACCGCTGGATGAACGAGGTCTTCGAGCCGAGCATCCGCGCGATCCCCGATGAGCTGCGGGGCAAGCTGGAGCCAGTCGAGATCTTCCACGAGATCATCGAGCACAAGTGGTTCGCGTCGGAGGCGGCGGGGCGCGACATCGGCATCGACGAGGCGGTCGCGTCATACATCGACAAGGTGCTTCCCGCTGTGCCCGACGAGCGCACGCTGCTCGACCCGGGCCTGCTCGGCGCGGAGGACTCGACCGGCGGCTGGATGAGCTATGGCTGAGCTTGTGGACATCCGCGACCGTGACGGCGCGCGTGTCCTCTCGCTCCAGCGGGCTGAGAAGCGCAACGCGCTGAGCACCGAGCTTCTGACCGAGCTGCTGGACGCGATCGGCGACGCCGCGCGAGACGAGGCGGTGCGCGTGATCGTGTTCACCGGATCCGGCGGCGCCTTCTCGGCGGGCAAGGATCTCCGCGAGGAGCTGGATCTAGCCGGACGGGTTCGACGCAGCGAGCTGCTGTGCGGCGTGTATGAGGCGGTCGGCTCGTCGTCCACGCCCACCATCGCGGCAGTCGAGGGGCCCTGCGTCGGGGGCGGCGCAGAGCTCGCTGCGGCATGCGATCTGCGTGTGGCCGGGGCGGGCGCGACGTTCCGGTTCCCCGGCGCGGCGCTCGGCTTCCCGGTCGGCCCCGCCAAGCTGATCGGGCTGGTCGGGCTCGGCGCGGCGAAGGATCTCGTCCTGACTGCTCGCTGGGTCGAGGCTGAGGAGGCGCAGCGCATCGGCCTCGTCCAGCGCGTCGTCGGCACGGGAGAGGCCCTGTCGGCTGCGCTGGAGATCGCAGCTGACATCCTGGCGAACGACCCCGAGGCGCTGACCTGCCTCAAGCGCCAGTTCAACCGGTTCTCGGGCCTGGGGGATCGCATCGCGGCGGAGAACGACGCGCTGCGCGCCCTGGCTGAATCCGACGGCGACTTCGGCGCGCTGAGGGCTCCGAAACCGGGCGTCAGCGGTCGCTGAGGGCAGACCGGCCGGATGC
Organism: Egibacteraceae bacterium; assembly: GCA_035513815.1. Taxonomy (GTDB): domain Bacteria; phylum Actinomycetota; class Nitriliruptoria; order Euzebyales; family Egibacteraceae; genus DATKBU01. Next base: position 454 of record DATKBU010000329.1, on the reverse strand, counting down.
CGCGGCGATCTCCCGGGTATCCTGCCCGCCCCTGACTTCGGAGGCGACGATGGGTTCTGTCCGCGAACGCCAGCAGCCTGATCGCAACCTGGCCCTTGAGCTCGTGCGCGCCACCGAGGCCGCGGCGCTGGCGGCCGGGCGCTGGATGGGGCGCAATCAGAAGGAGGCGGGCGATCAGGCGGCGGTCGATGCCATGCGCCTGATGCTGTCCACCGTCGAGATGGACGGCATCGTCGTCATCGGCGAGGGCGAGAAGGACGAGGCGCCGATGCTCTACAACGGCGAGACGCTGGGGACCGGGAACCCGCCCGAGGTCGACATCGCGGTGGACCCGATCGACGGGACTCGCCTGCTCGCCCAGGGTCGCCCAGGGGCGCTGGCCGTTATTGCCGTCTCGCCGCGCGGCACGATGTTCGACCCCGGCCCGATGGTGTACATGATGAAATGGGTCGTC
>DATKBU010000328.1:0-5706 GCA_035513815.1 Egibacteraceae bacterium | reverse complement strand
AGGCGTCGAATGATGCCATCGAGGAAGCGCGCCGCTGTGATAGCGGCAACTGCGTGGAGGGCCGTCGCGTCCGCGGCCGCTCCGATGACCCCGCCTGGCGGCTCATAGGTCCCGCGCAGTACCAGTGCGCAGCCATCGGCGTCGGAGCGCACGCCGACCTGGCCGTCGAAGGACGGCAGCATCGCCCGAAGCGGCACGAGGTCGCTGGGCTCGGCTTCCGGCGTCCAGCTCACGCGACGCCACAGCTCTTCCTCGCCGGTCCGCCACGCCGTTCCGACTGAGCACGCAACCGAGCGGTGAAACGGTCCGGCGGCGAGCGCGATCGACCAGCGGTCCGGGCCCCTGCGACGGGCCGGATCTGGCAGCCAGTCCGCCGGATCGCCGGACAGCCTATCGGCGAGGCTGCGAGCCTCGCCGATATCGGCGGGCACAGGCCGCACCACGGCGGGCAGCTGACGGATCATCTTGGACTCCTAACCCAGACGGGTCACGCGGATGGCCGCGTCACATGGCGTGCTGCGGAGTCAGGGACGCCAGCAGGCAGTCGGTGGTCGTGATGATGCCGAGAAGGTCGCCATCGTCGCCGATGACGGGCAGGGCGCTGATCCGTCGCGACAGCATCAGCCGCGATGCGGCCTCGACCGATTCACCATCGGAGATCATGTGCGCCGGCGAGGACATCACCGTGCCGACGCTCACGCCCTCGCCAACTGCTTCCCCGGGTACCGCCCGTCCCGGCGCACTTGTCCGCCGCACCATCTCGTCCAGCGCAGCGTCAGTGATCTGCACATCGCGGTCACTGATGATTCCGGCGACGCGCCCGTGATCCACGACAGGCAGGTGGCGGATGCCGTAGCGGTGCAGCAGTCGCCTTGCCTCCGCGACGTCGGTGAACGGGGTCACTGTGATCGGATCAGGGCTCATCCAGTCACGCACGCGCATCGGGCTGCCTTCCTCGCTGATTCTCATCTGGCGCCGCTGGACTGCTGCGGTTGATCTCAGCATGGCGGGTGCGTCGCGCTGCATCAGGGCCGAAGGGCCCTTTCACGCAAGGACCTGCGGGCCTCGGGGGCAGTGCCGTCCGCCACTGCCGCCGCTCGTTTCCGCAGGCGAACCTGGGGCATGTCAGCGGCAGAGGCGTCAAAAGGCGCCGGCCCGCGGGAAGGAAGCCAGATGAAGCGCTGGGTCTACGCGTACCGCGCCGTCGCGGGGCCGCCAGAGCGCCTTGCGAGCGCGCTGCGAAGCGGCGTCGCCGAGCTGTTGAAGGCCGCCGCCGTGCCGGTCGAAGGATCCGAGGCGGTTGACGGCTCGTTCGGTATGCGACTTGGAGCTCCCATCAAAGGAGTGCCCGCTAAGTCGGTCCGCGTGACCGCCGGCGTCGCGGCTCATCCTGACAACCGGCTGCGGATCCCCGTCATGTGGCATGCTGAGCCGGCCCGCACCGCCTTCCCCGAGTTCGAGGGCGCACTCGAGCTCGAGCCCATGTCGGAGGCGCTCTCGCAGCTGTCGATGGTGGGGACCTACACTCTGCCGCTCGGCGCAATCGGCGCCGCGGTCGATTCGACGCTGCTGGCGGGGGCGGCGCAGCGCACCGCCGAACGGCTGGTCGGTCACGTTGCCGCGGCGCTCGAGGACGTCGTCCGCACGCCCGGAAAACAGCCCCGGGCGGCCATCCGCTCGCGCACGCTTCGCGTCGCTGACGTGATGACGTCAGAGCCGGTCGTGCTCGATCCGAGTCTGCCGCTGCGGGCCGCGGCGATGCTGCTGTTCCACCGACGGATCCGCGGCGCGCCGGTCGTCACGGCTGCCGGGGAGCTGGAGGGCGTGCTCACCGAGACTGACCTGCTCGACCAGGAGGCGCAGCTCGCGTCGGACGGCGTTGCGACGCCGCGCAGGCGAGCACGGCGCCAAGGCGCGCCGAAGCGCGCGAAGACGGTTGGTGAGGCGTGCACCAAGCCGGCGCGCGTCACGGTGTCCGATGCCAGCCTGCGAGCCGCAGCTCGGGAGCTCCTCGACCGAGACGTCGGCCGGCTCGTCGTCGTCGATGCGGGCCGCATTGTGGGAATCGTGACGCGACACGATGTCCTCACTGGGCTGATTCGCAGCGACGTCGAGATCCAGGCTGCGGTCGAGGAGGTCCTCGACACGCTCGCTGAGCCGGAGCTGCATGCGATGGTCAGGTGGGGCGATGTCACGCTGTCGGGCGCGGTCTCCCACCCCGACGGGCTGTCGCGGGTCACGCACGCGCTCGAAAGCGTTGACGGAGTTGCCGGAGTCATCATCGACCCCGACCGCATGGGCCGTTCAGGCGCAGCCGCCGACGACGAGCGCCCCGCAGTCTCGGCCAGATCGGAGAAGCCATGAGCGCCCTCACGCCGCATGTCCTCGAGGCGCTGAGCGTCGACGAGTGCCTCCAGCTCCTGGCGACCAGGAGCGTCGGGCGCATCGCGTTCGCCCACGACGGCGATCCCCAGATCTTCCCTGTCAACTACCAGTTGCACGAAGGGGCGATCGTGTTCCGCACCGACTATGGGGGTCTGCTCGACGCCATCCACCTCAGCATCGCCGCATTCGAGGTCGACGCGATCGATCCCGAGTACCGGACCGGATGGAGCGTCGTGGTGCACGGTCGGGCCGAAGAGGTCTGGAAGCCCGCCGAGCTGGTGCCGCTGCGCACGCTGAACCTGCGCCCTTGGGCGCCCGGCGCCCGAGATCACTATGTGCGGATCTTCCCGCGATCGATCACCGGCAGGCGCATCAAGTGAGCCGTGCCAAGCTGACCGCCGTCGGACCCGACCGCCTGAGCCGTGACGAGTGCACAACCTTGCTCCGCACCGCGGGCCTCGGCAGGATCGCGTTCATCGTCGATGATTGCCCCGTCGTCGTGCCCGTGAACTTCGCCGCCGACGGCGATGCGGTGGTCTTCCGAGTCGAGCGCGGCGGGCCGCTGGAGGTCGCGGTCGCCGGTTCGGCCGTCGCGTTCGAGGTGGACAGCATCGACCCCGCTACCCGCAGCGGATGGAGCGTGCTCGTGCAGGGCGTCGCCGAAGCGGTCACCGCGGACGACGAGGTTCGAAAGCTCGAGGACCTTGAGCTGCATCCGTGGGCTCCGGGGCCCCGGTCCCGGTACATTCGGCTCCGCGCTACGGCGGTCTCCGGCCGCAGGGTGCCCGCGGGGCAGTCAGGAATCTGGCTGGGGTGACCCCCGTCGCGTCCGGGAAGATGCGCGCGCCGAGACGGGAGTGTTCTCCACATGAGGGTCGCAGTCTGCAGCGCCAAGCCGTACGACAAGTGGAGTCTGGAAGCCGCCAACATCGAGCACGGCCACGATCTGGTGTTCCTGGAACCTCGACTCACCCCGGACACCGTTTCGCTGGTCGAGGGCTTTCCGGCGGTGTGCGCATTCGTGAACGATGAGCTCAGCGCGGAGGTGCTCGAGCGCCTCGCAAGGGCAGGGACGAAGCTGATCGCGCTGCGGTCGGCGGGTTTCAACCATGTCGATGTGACCGCCGCGGACCAGCTCGGCCTGACCGTGGCGCGCGTGCCCGCGTACTCCCCCTATGCGGTCGCGGAGCATGCGGTGGCGCTGCTGCTCACGCTCAATCGGAAGATCCATCGAGCGCACGCCCGGGTCCGCGAAGGCAACTTCGCCCTGAATGGCCTGCTGGGATTCGATGTGCACGGCAAGACCGTGGGAATCGTCGGCACGGGAGCGATCGGGACGGTCTTCGCGCACATCATGGCGGGATTCGGCTGCAGGCTGATCGCGCACGATCCCTCGCCCAACGCCGATTGCCAGCGGCTCGGGGTCACGTACGCAGATCTCGGGTCGCTGCTCAGCGAATCCGACATCGTCAGCCTGCACTGCCCCCTGGCGCCGGCGACGCGGCACCTGATCGATGCCGCCGCGCTGTCGGCGATGCCCCGCGGAGCGATGCTGATCAATACCAGCCGGGGCGGGCTGGTGGATACCGCGGCGGTGATCTCGGCGCTCAAGAGCGGTCACCTGGGCAGCCTCGGCCTCGACGTCTATGAAGAGGAGGAGGAGCTGTTCTTCCAAGATCTGTCGGACACCGTGATCGCCGATGACGCCTTCGCCCGGCTCCAGACGTTCCCCAATGTGGTGATCACCGGCCATCAGGCGTTCTTCACCGCTGAGGCGCTCGCGCAGATCGCCGAGACGACGCTTGCGAACGTGACGGCGTTCGAGCGGGACGGTCATCCGCTGCATCCCGTGGGCGCCGCCCGGTGAAGGCGGCTACTCGACCACCATCGCGGTGACCATGCCGAACATGCCGTCCGGGCCCTCGGCGTGCGACAGAATGTGGCAGTGCCACGCCCAGGTGCCGGGCTCCGAGGCCTCCACGATCACGTCCACGCGGTCGCCGGGCGCGACCAGGATGTTGTCCTGGGTGAGCGGCGCAGCCAGCGGGTAGCCGTCCTCGGCGATGATCTCCTGCGCGACGCCGTGCAGGTGCATCGGGTGCACCTGGAGGCCTTCGTTCATGTAGCGCACGCGCACGGTCTCGCCCTGCTTGACGACCAGCGGGGAGGTGCCCGGGAAGCTCTTCCCGTTCAGCGTGTAGCCGAGCGGGCCGTCGTTGAGCACCATGACGTAGTCGTGATCGACTGCCGGCTCGTCCGGCCCGTGGATGATGAAGGCGCCCAGCAGGCCGCCTGGCACTTGGTTGGCCGAGTCGAAGTGCGAGTGGTACATGTGCGAGCCTGAGTTGCGGGCGACGAACTCGTACGTGAACGTCTCGCCCGGCATGATCGAGGGCTGGGTCACGCCGGGCACGCCGTCCATCTCGTTGGGCAGCAAGACCCCGTGCAGATGCAGGGCTGTCGGGACCGATAGCTCGTTGCGAACCACGACGCGGACGTGGTCGCCGAGGTCGATATCGATCCGCGGCCCCGGGATCTGGCCGTTGAAGGCCATCGCGTCGTGGACGACGCCGGGCTCGGTCTCCCAGGCGATCTCGTCTGCGGTGAGCTCGAAGACCTTCGCCCCGTCATCGGCGATCTCGGGCGCCAGCGGCTGATTGCCGACGCCATCAGTCGCGGCGGGGAAGCCGCCGAGGGCTTCGTGCTGGGCGGCCATCTCCTCGGGCGTCATATGCGCCCCGGCGTGGCCGCCCGTTCCGGATTCGACGCCGCCTTGAGGGTCGGCGGAGACCTGGAGCACTGCGTGCATCCCGGCGCTCTCGTGGCCGGCCTCGGCGCACAAGATTTCGTATGCGCCGGGCTCGAGCGCCTCCACCGCAAGCACCGCGCTCTCGCCTGCCTGCAGGAGCGGAGTGGCGCCGACTCCCGTGATGACGAAGTCGTGGGGGATTGTTCCCTCATTCGTGACCCGCACCTCGAACGGCGCCCCCGCGGCCACGGTCAGCTCAGCCGGCTCGACCGCGAACTCGGTGAGGGTCACGTTGAGAGCTGGCGCGGCGGGGGCGGCAGAGGCCGGCGCGGTTGCCGTGGGCTCGAAGTCCGACGCAACCGCGATGGCCAGCATGACGGCGAGAACCGCCGCGACGGAGGCCCACATCCGCGCGAATCCACTGGCTGGCGTCATCGATGCAGCTCCTCGTATGGCCTGCGCCGAGGCGGCGCGCGGCGGGTGTTCCAGTTCGCGCCAGCGTGCCCTGCGGCGGGATCGTCGTCGAAGGGCGCACGGCCTGATGCGGATGGGACGTTCGGACCGATCTGCGG
>DATKBU010000327.1:0-3195 GCA_035513815.1 Egibacteraceae bacterium | reverse complement strand
CTGGGGGGCCTGGCGGCGGGGGAGTCATCGCTCAGCGCCGCCATCGCCCTGGAGGAGGCCGCGTCAGCCGCCGACGACCACCGTCACGACGGCGCTGCGGGCGGCTGGGGGTTCACCCGCGGGCAGCAGCAGGCCGGCTTGGTCGCTGGCACCGTGCTGCTCGGCGCGGCGATCGGAGCGGTGTTCGGCGTGGCGTTCGCCTGGTCGCGCGGTCGTCTCAACGGCGACGCGTGGGCGCGCAGCCTGAAGCTGGGCGCCGTCGCCGTCGCGGCGATCGTGGTGCTGCCCGCGCTGAAGTACCCCGCGAACCCTCCAGGCATCGGCGATCCGGCGACGGTCGGCGCCCGCACGGCGCTGTATCTGGGCGTCGGGATCCTGGGGCTGCTGCTCGCGGCCGCCGCATGGACCGGTGCGCGCCAGCTTGCCGGCACGCGCCTGTCGCGCCCGGCGCGGCAGGCCATCGTCGGGACCGTCACGCTGCTCGGCGCGGCCGCGATGCTGTCGTCTCTGCCGGCTTTGCCGGTGGTCGACGAGGTCGGGATGCCCGGCGAGCTGCTGTGGTCGTTTCGCCTCGGCGCGATGGCGACGCAGGTGACGCTGTATGGCGGCACAGCGGCCGCGCTGGGACTGCTGTCGGCTCGTGCGGAGCGGGAGACGTCGCCCACGCTGCAGGGTTGAGCCGACATGGACTGCCTCTTGCTGGTGCGCCATGCGGCCACCGCGCAGACGCGCCGCTCGCGCTTCCCGTCGACGACCGGCCGCGCGCTGCACGACGGCTGCGAGTCGCTGGATGACGGTGGCGCGGCGCAAGCCCGAGCGCTGCGACGCCATCTTCCGAACGCTGACCGCTGCTGGTCATCGCTGGCGGTGCGCGCGACGCAGACAGCCCAGCTCGCCGGATTCCAGCCATCGCCCGACGCGGCGCTGGCCGAGTGCGACTTCGGCGCCTGGGCCGGAATGGACCTTGACGAGGCCCACGCGGCTGACCCGGTGGGACTGGCCCAGTGGCATGCAGATCCTGATTCCGCGCCGCACGGCGGCGAGGGCCTGGGCGACGTGCGCCGCCGCGCCGCCGACGTGCTGTCGCGGGCGCATGCGCTGGGCGGAGTGACCATCACATTCACCCATGGCGGGTTCGTCAAGGCCGCGCTGCTGGAGATCCTCGATCTGCCCTCGAGATCGGTATGGCGCCTGGATATCGCGCCGACGTCGGTGACCGAGCTGCGGGCCGCGGATGGGACGTGGCGCGTGGCGACGCTGAACTGGCGGCCCGCCCTGCGCGGCGCCGTGGCGGCGGCCGGATGAGCGCCACGGCAGCCGGCGTGCTCGGGGGTTGGGTGGCCGACGCCGCGTTCGGCGACCCCCGGCGTGGGCATCCGGTGTCGGCCTTCGGGGCGGCGGCAGCGCGTGCCGAGCACGCGGCGTACCGCGACGACCGGCTCGCGGGCGCCGTCTACGCGGCGGCGCTCACAGCCGTGCCGGCTGCCGTGACGCTGGCCGCGCAGCGACGGATGGGGGCGTGGGGGCGTGGGGGCCTCATGGCCGCGGCGACGTGGGCGGCCCTGGGCGGCCGCTCGCTGGCGCAGGAAGCGCTCGGGCTGGCTGAACTCGTCGAGGCCGGCGACTTGGATCAGGCGCGGCGCCGGCTGCCCGCGCTGGTCGGCCGCGATCCGTCGGGCCTGGACGGCGCCGAGCTGTGCCGAGCGGCAGTCGAGTCGGTCGCCGAGAACACCGCCGATGCGATCGTGGGCCCCCTGGTCTATGGCGCGCTGGCCGGGCCGGCGGGGGTTGTGGCGCACCGCTGCGCCAACACCCTGGATGCCATGGTCGGCCACCGCAGCCCTCGCTATGAGCAGTTCGGATGGGCGGCAGCGCGCCTGGACGATCTGCTCGGCTGGCTGCCGGCACGGCTGACGGCGGCGCTCGCCGTGGCGCTGGCGCCGTCAATCGGGGGCGATCCGCGCGCGGCGCTGGCCACGTGGCTGCTCGACGGCCATCGCCATCCCAGCCCGAACGCCGGCCGGGCGGAGGCGGCGTTCGCCGGCGCGCTGGACGTGCGCCTGGGCGGGGAGAACCGCTACGCGGAACTGGAGGGGGCGACGGGCGCGTCTTTCCCGGCCGCCGGCGGCGACCAGGGCGGCGCGGCTCCGGTCAGGATCTCCCATCGCGGCCCCCTGGGCGATGGCCCGGCGTCCGATCCCGCTGCGGTGCGCCGCGCGGTGCGCTTGTCGCGGGCAGTGTCTGCCGCCGCCGCGGCGCTGTGCGTCCTGGCCGTCTGGGGTCGGGGACGTCGGCGATGAGAGGCGCGCTGCTCGTGGCAGGGGCCACATCCGACGCCGGCAAGTCGCTGATCACCGCGGGACTGTGCCGCTGGCTGGCGCGCCAGGGGATCAAGGTCGCGCCCTTCAAAGCGCAGAACATGGCGCTCAACTCGGTGGTGACGGTCGACGGCGGGGAGATCGGGCGCGCCCAGGCGATGCAGGCCGCCGCCGCCCGGGTCGAGCCGGAGGTGGCGATGAACCCGGTGCTGCTCAAGCCGTCTGGCGAGCGCACCAGCCAGGTGATCGTGATGGGCCGCGCCATCGCTCAGGAGGACGCCCGCAGCTACCAGCGGCGCAAGGCGGGGCTTGCCGAGGTCTGCCGGGCGGCGCTGGACGATCTGCGCGGCCGCTTCGACGTGGTGATCTGCGAGGGCGCGGGCAGCCCGACCGAGATCAACCTGCGCGCCGACGACCTTGCGAACATGGGGTTGGCGCGGGCCGCGGATCTCCCGGTGATCGTGGTCGGCGACATCGATCGCGGCGGGGTGTTCGCGACGCTGCACGGCACGCTGGCGCTGCTCGAGCCGGCCGATCAGGCGCTGATCGCAGGGTTCGTGATCAACAAGTTCCGCGGTGACCGAGCCATCCTCGACCCCGGGCTGCGCCAGCTGCGGGAGCTGACCAGGCGGCCGGTGCTCGGCGTGCTGCCGTACACGCCCGGCCTTGGCCTCGACGGCGAGGACTCCATGGCGCTGGAGCGCGGGATGGGGACCGCCGGGCCGCCGCTGGGGGCGGACGGCCTGGTCGTCGCGGTGGTCCGCACGCCGCGGATCGCGAACTTCACCGATGTCGACCCGCTGACCTGCGAGCCCGGCGTGAGCGTGCGGTTCACCGACTCTGCGGCGGAGGTCGCAGCCGCAGACTTGGCTGTGGT